>WAJW01000227.1 GCA_015523685.1 Archaeoglobaceae archaeon | reverse complement strand
TTCTACAACCTCAAAGAGTAGAACTTGCTGTATCCACTGATGAGGAAATTTCCTATCTTCATATCGGGATTGCGATACAGGATCTAAAGAACATAGAAAATCAGCTGGATGAACTCTTTTTGGAAGAATGTGTCGATATGATAAATAAGAGGTTGATGTATTACAGTGAGTCAGATCTTCTGGTTGGTGTCATTTTGTTCTATTCTAAAGAATCATCATTGATAGAGATGCTTGAAAAAAGAGGGATATGTGATGAAGGTGAAATTTTCAGTATAGATTGTAATAGTTAAAAAATCAAAGAAAAATGAAATTTACGATAAGATTATGACGTCATCAACAACTCCCTGAATACTCCATATTCAAGGCAGGTATTAGGAAGGAACCACCCTTTCATTTTGAAATTGTCAGAAATGATCAGATTATTGCTGACTCCTTGATTTTGTGAAAAACGCCGGATCTTCAGACGTATTTACCTCGTTGGGAAATCCATGTATATTTACTGACTTCCATCAGATTTTCTTAGCTGGTTTCAGATCTCTTCATGGCATATCATGTTTTCGGCTTTTAATTTACAGCTTGAACGGTTCTGTCCCGAAGATTACCTTTTCAGAAGGTTAATAAGGTAGAACATTTTCATGCTGGACATGGTCAAGATTTATCGGGGATGGATTGTTACAGCATCCACCTTTGTAATTCTCTTCTTCATATTTGGAATCTCGTATTCCTTCGGAGTGTTCTTCCACTCATTTCAGGTTGAGTTTTCCACAGGGAGAGAGGCTGTTTCCTGGATTTCTCAATCCATGTCTTCTTCCTGTTCATCACCGGAGCCTTCTTTGGATGGTTATCGGACAGATCAGGGCCGAGAAGGGTTATTCTTGTGGGAGTAATTCTCATATCGTCTGGACTTTTTCTTTCAGGGTATGCAGGATCGATATGGCACCTCTATCTGACTTTCGGGGTTATCGTATCAACCGGAATCGGGGCCGTTTATGTTCCTTCTGTCGCAACCATGCAGCAGTGGTTTGTGAAAAAGGCAGGAACTGCTGCAGGCCTGGCAAATGCAGGTATTGGCATGGGAAATCTTGTAATCGCTCTCATAAGTGTTCATCTTCTGGTTAATTATGGATGGAGAATGTCATTTCTGGTTTTTGGCTCTCTTGCATTTATAATCCTTTCCATAGCTGGATTTTTCCAGGTTCCTCCGGAGGATGTGAGAAAATCATCGAGATCTTCAGATCTTGCCGGCATAATCTTTACATCAAGCTTTATCCTGCTGTTTATTGCAATCTTTCTGGGTGATGTTCCCATCTACATTTCTCTGACACACATAGTGCCATATTCGCTTGACAGAGGCCTCACAGAGACTTCCGCCTCCATTGTTCTCGGAATGATTGGTGGTGCGGGTATAGCCGGTAGAATCGGAATGGGTGTTATATCCGATGCGATAGGGAGAAAGGCCGGATTGATGCTGTGTTTTGCCGGAATGGGCGGTTCTATCATCTGGCTCGTCATGGCGAACAGCTATCCCACTCTGCTTCTGTTTTCCATTATCTTCGGTTTTTCATATGGTGGGTTTGTTGCTCTTCTTTCCCCCTTTGCCATGGATCTTTTTGGAAAGCATAGTCTCGGTGCTGTAATCGGTCTTTTATATGCTTCAGCTGGATTCGGAGCCCTGATTGCACCATCAATGGCCGGGAGGATATTTGATCTTTATGGAAGTTACTCCATTCCATTCATCACTGGGGGTATTGCAAGTTTTATCGCGGTTATACTGCTTGCATTTATATCACCGGAGGGTGCAGAATCTGAGTTCAGCGCATGATCTCCGAAAGCATTCTTATGACCTTTCCGAGGTTTATTCCGTGAACACAGTAGCATTTCATGCAATCCTCGCATCTATGAAGAATTTCCCTCTCTTCTCTTATATCTCCAGGATGATAAAAAGGGTTCAGGTGGAGGTTGAGAAGCTTGACAAATCGCCATGGTTCATGGGCTCCTTTATAATTATTGCAGGTGGAGATACAGCAGAGACAGTCATTACACCTCGATATCATAAAAAGTTCATCGGGGATTTTCAGTCTTTTGAATTCATCGAGGTCCAGTTCATTCACGCTGAAATCAAGTCCTGAGAGAAATTGCAGGATAAACCCCCTGTCCACCACCAGATCCCTGATCACATCGAGGTTTTTCAGAGGTTCCACAAGTGTGCTATCGGTGAAACGAGTTAGACATGCGGGTCTCGGTCTGTCATTGATCATGACACTGCACAAACCACAGTACCTGTATCTGCACCCCTGGGTGTAGGCAAGGGTGTCATCCATCTCTCCCGCAATCTGAATGGCGTGAAGTACGGTCATATCTCCATCAGGTATATCAAACTCCTGAATCCACTCCCCATCTGATCTTGAGTATCTCCTTATCTTCAGGATCGCCATGAAAACACATCCCCCTTTACTGAACCATTTTCCATATATACCCTGACATTCTTTCTGTCCCATTCATCTCTTTTTTCCGGGAAATCTTTCCTGTAGTGGCATCCTCTGGTCTCCTCTCGTATCAATGCACTCAGAGCAATTGCTTCTGCGGTATCAAACATGAATGACAGCTCAATGCTCTCTCTGACGGCAGAATTCCATTCCATTTCAGGGGAGAGACTTCCTGGTTCCATTCGGGATCGCAGTGCTTTTATTATTTCAAGGCATTTCTTCAGGCCCTTGCCATCCCTCACCACTCCACAGAGTTCCCACATGGTTTTCTGGAGTTTCTTTCTGATTTCGTTTTTTCCGGATGAGCCTTTGCTGAACCGCGATTCGATCACGGATATTTCTTTTTCAGCATCCCATTCATGTATTTTCTCAACACCTGATGCTCTTTCTCCCGCTATCCACCCGAAAACGATTGTTTCAGTCAGGGAAACGGAACCGAGTCTGTTGGCTCCGTGAGTTCCCCCCTGGACTTCTCCACAGGCAAACAGATTTTTTATGTCGGTCTCGCCATACCTGTTTATCCTGATTCCTCCGCACTGATAGTGAAACGTGGGAGCAAAGTTTATAGGCTCTTTCCACTGCATGGCCTCTTTCCCGTAAACATCTCCCAGAACATCCAGCAATCCTGCTTTTTTCAGATTCTCATACACCCTTCTTCCTTCTTCCGTCTCCAGGTTTTTTCGTGGATCAAGAAATAACCTGTCCAGCTTCTGTGTGTAGAGGAGTTCTCCAATTTTTCTGGAGAGCTCGGCTCTCGTGAGCATCCATACATTTCTCAAAACAATGTCTCCTGAATCGTCAACAATTACGCCCTCCGGTCCGGCAAAGGAAGGTTCTCCAAGAAAGATACCTGTATAACTCCCTTCAGATACCGCAAAAGGGATAAACTGAGTCTGTTCCATGTCGATGAGTGATGCTCCGGCTCTCAGGGCAAGGGAAAATCCATCTCCTGTTGCGGAAAGAACGTTATCTGTGTGTGGGTAGTAGAGTGCTCCGGCACCTCCCGTCGCCAGAATTGTGGCCTTTGATTTAACTCCAAAAAATTCACCTCTTTCAATGTCAAAGAAAATCGCTCCTCTGCATACTCCATTGTCGACAATGATCTTCACCGCAATTGAGTTCTCGATTATCTTCATCCTCCCATTCCTTGCTTTTTCTGCAAGAGCCAGTTTTAATGATCCTGTCAGCGAAATACCCTTGTAGATGGTTGCGATGGATCTTGCGAGAGAATGTCCGCTCAGTCTCATCAGAATTTTTTTTGTAATTACACCATTCTCATCCCTCTTGAATACCACTCCATGGCTCTCCATTTTCAAAGCTATTTCTCCGGCCATCTCGGATATGGTTCTAACAAGCTCGGGGTTGTTTATATCATCTCCACCCTTCAATATATCCTTAAAGATGGATTCAGGAGAATTTTCCTCTGTTATGTCCGAAACGCAGAACAGACCTGCAGAAATTTTGGTATTTCCAATTCCTATGGGCTCCTTTGATACAACCAAACATTTTGAAAATCTTGATGCAGAAAGGGCGGACATCAAACCCGCACTTCCACCGCCTATAATCAGAACATCCGTTTCATGCACACCTTTCATCTCAATACCTCACAACCATCCCCGAAAACATCTCTCCTGCTATATCCATTGCAATTCTGTAATACGCAAGATCGTGGTGTGACAGTACATATGATCCACCATTTTCCTCTATAACATCTGAGTCAACAAGCTTCCTGACGGTTTCCTGAGGAATCCCGACCCTTCTTAAATCTCCGATGGTGCACTCTCTCTTCAAAAATGAATTCACAAGGAGTATGAGCACTGGTAGAAGGTCTTCAGCATCAATTCCATCACTCAAGGATTCAAGTCTGCTGAAAAAAAGCTCTTCCACTGATACAGGAGAATATAGTTTGGAGGGTGGTCGGGAAACCTCTTTCAGTATACCCATATCCCTCAAAGCTCTCAGATATCCGGTTAAAATGAGCCTGTGTGAATCATATCCTCTTTTTCTCAGCTCCTGAGAGATACCGCTTATGGATTTCTGATTTTTTTCAAGTATCTCTGATATTTCTTTCAGCAATGAGGACATCTGATCAACACCAGATCATGTTCGCACCCAACAGATAAAAAGTTAATTACTAAAAATTAAAGAGATAAGTTTATATTCGATCGGTTGATCCGGGAAATATATTCTCTCCAATAAATATTGTATCAAGAAAAAAGGAATAAAGACTCAAAATGGTTTTATACTTTATTCGCAGTTTATTTTCTGGTGAGCCATGTATGGTAATCGGGGTTACGATGATAAATGTAGTGCCAGGAACTGAAAAATCCGTTTACAGAAAGATAAAAGAGCTGGAAGGTATAAGGGATGTGTATCACGTGTTTGGTGAATACGATTTCGTTGCAATTATTGATGTCGAGGGGTTATCCACCCTCAATCGGGTGGTGGATGAGATAAGGGATATTGAAGGGGTCACCTCTACTCACACTGTGGTGGGGGCAGAGCTTTAGTATGAATGAGATAGCGGAAGAGCTTGCAAAAAAGCAGAAACAGATCAGTATAGCGGAATTTTTTGAAAAAAACAGGCAGGTACTGGGATTTGACAACCCTGCCAAGAGCCTGCTAACAGTTGTGAAAGAGGCTGTTGATAACTCCCTCGACGCATGTGAGGAGGCGGACATACTTCCCGATATATTTGTCAGAATCATACGGCTCGGAAAGGATATTTTCAGAGTTATTGTGGAGGACAATGGACCTGGAGTGGTTAAAAGCCAGATTCCAAATATATTCGCCAGACTTCTCTACGGGTCAAGATTTCACAGCATAAGGCAGTCGAGAGGACAGCAGGGAATCGGCATTTCCGCTGCGGTGCTTTACTCACAGCTCTCAACAGGGAAACCCGCGACAATAATCTCACGGACATCTCCAGAAAAAAAAGCCAGCTACTTTAAATTACAGATAAATGTAAAGAGCAATGAACCCGAGATAGTGGAAGAGAAAGAAATTGAGTGGGACAGGCCCAGGGGCACGAGAATAGAGCTCGATATTGTTGGATCCTACTGGAAGGGAAGAAAACAATCCGTTTTTGAATATCTGAGATCAACTTCCGTTGTCAACCCCCATGCAAGAATAACGTTTGCAGATCCAGAGGGAGAGCTTTATGAATTCAGAAGAGTTTCGGAACAGCTTCCTCCTAAGGCTGTAGAGGTCAAACCCCATCCACATGGGATAGAGGTGGGAGAAATCATTAAAATGGTGAGGTTCACAACTGCAAAGAATCTGACAGAATTTCTCGTCAACGAGTTTGTCCGGGTGGGGAAGAAAACAGCAAAGGAGATATGTAAAACGGCAGGAGTGGACCCATCAATTATTCCGGGGGATATAACCAGGTATCAGGCTCAGAAGCTGGTGGAGGCATTCAAGAAGGTGCCTCTTTTACCACCACCCACCGATTGCCTCTCTCCAATAGGTGAAGAGCTCATAAAAAAGGGAATTCTTAAAGAATATGACGTGGAATTTCTCACAACAATCTCGAGAAAGCCGAAGGTTTATTCTGGCAATCCATTCCTTGTGGAAGTCGGTCTTGGATATGGAGGATCTCTCCACAGAGATGAGAAGAGCATCCTCCTGAGATTTGCGAACCGCGTTCCCCTGCTCTATCAGCAATCGGGATGCGCCATCACAAAAGCGGTAGAAAGCATTAACTGGAGGAGCTACGGGATCCAGCAGAGTCAGGGAGAACTGCCTGTCGGACCCCTCGTGATTCTCGTGCATGTCGCATCCACAAATGTCCCATTCACATCTGAATCCAAGGAGGCAGTGGCAAATGTGGAGGACATAGTGGGGGAGATAAGGCTGGCCCTTCAGGATGCTGGAAGACAGCTCAGGGACTATCTATCAAGAAAGAAAAAGTTAGAGAAAAGAAGAGAGAAGGAGGAGATCATTGCAAAAATTCTCCCTCTCATCGTGAAAAAGGTTTCTGAAATACTTGAAAGGGAGGAACCGGATATATCAAGAGTTATTGCACGGATAATGGGGAAAGTGTACATAGGCAAGAGGGTTGAAGATATGGACGGGGAAAAGAGAGTGGTAATATCCATTGAGAATTTCTCAAACAGCATAAAGGATTTTGCTCTCTATGATATCTCAGAGGGAAATGTTTCAGGAGGAGATAAGATATCTGAAATTGATGGGTTGGAAACAGTATCATGGAGAGTTTCCCTTAAACCAGGCGAAATGGTGGATCTCACCTATATTACGGACAGTCCACGGGAGGATCCTCCAGTTGTAGAAGGTCTTTCTACTGAGCTTGTTGAAGGGGCCAGAACATTAACAGTGGGCTCAGATGAGGAGGTAGATGAGGAGTATGATGGAGAGGGATAGGTTCAGTCTGAAAAAACTGCTCGGTGTGGTTGAATCCCTGTACGATCAGATAAGAAAGGGTGAGATTCCATCCCTTGATATTGCAACGAGAACGAAAAAAAACATAGAATTCAGAGAAGAATCCCGTGTGTGGGTTTACGGATCCAAAACCTCGTCAAGAACCGCTAAAACTGTAAAAGGGGCTTATCAGCTCCTCAAGACAACTTATGTGATAGATTTTCTCAAGTACCAGCTTCAGGAGGGCAAGTCCTCAACACTGAGGGAGCTTTACTATATCTCGGAGAACTGGGGTATTGCCAAATTTAACGAACAGCCTGAGAGCGACAGGCTCATTGAGGATCTTGAAATTCTGACGGATCTCCAGAGGGAGCATTTCCACATACGCCCTGAAGAAGATGGAGCATCTGTGATTGGCCCTCTGAGAATCAGGGAGGCAACAAGGAGGGGTCTTAAAGAGATCCACTGCCAGGATGATGTTGGCGAGGGAGGATATCAGATACCGACCAATGTTGACAACATAGAGTTCGTGGATCACGATGCAAAATTTGTGATTGCGATAGAGACAGGCGGTATGAGGGACAGGCTTGTGGAAAATGGGTTTGACGAGGACTATAATGCAATAATAGTTCATCTGAAAGGCCAGCCTGCAAGGAGCACAAGAAGATTATTGAAGAGGCTGAACGAAGAGCTCAATCTTCCTGTTGTGGTCTTTACGGATGGAGATCCATGGAGTTACAGGATTTTCGCATCTGTTGCTTATGGCTCGATAAAATCGGCTCATCTATCTGAATACCTTGCAACCCCTTCCGCACAGTTCGTGGGG
>WAJW01000226.1 GCA_015523685.1 Archaeoglobaceae archaeon | reverse complement strand
GGACTTATAAAGGAGTTTCTTGGTCCTCCACTCACAAAGGAATACACGATCTTTGCTACCAACAGCATTGTAGTTGGAGAAAATGGTGTTCACCTGGACGAAAATGTATGGTTCAACCAGATTGGAGATGGTGAATTCACTGCCGGGATGAGCGATCCCCGGGTTGATCCCCTGGGATACAACACCCTTATAATGCTGAAACTTGGAGAGAGACATTACAGAAGAAAATTCTCTGAAAAAATTCTCAGGAAAATACTCGTTTTCGGGACGGAGATGGATCTCATGGCAAATCTGGAGACCAGGAGTATAGAAACCGCATTCATCTACAGAAACATGGCAGTATCTCACAACATTGATCATATTGAGCTGCCACCAGAGATCAATCTCGGGAGCATTAAATATGGGGACCTCTACGGCAGTGTTCAGATAACGGAGGGAGACAGGAAAATTAAGGGCAGGCCCATACTGTACGGCATGGCAGTTCTTGAATCTGGTAAAAACAAGGTTAACGGAGAGTTATTTCGGGATTTTATCCTTGAAAAGGGTCTGAAAATTCTGAAAAGATCCGGGTTTGGAACGGAAGGTATGCCTGTCACGGAGAGGGTCGCATGATGAGGTTCACAAGATACATCCCATTGATACTCCTGGTGTATCTCCTGCTTCCCGCTGTTGGTGCATTATTTCTCCTGCCATCATCGGAAAACATAGTTGATGTTATTGCAGGCGACGCATTCAGAGCCTCTTTCAGGAACTCGCTGATAACTGCTGGAATCTCAACGACTGTTTCAGCTCTTTTCGGGATTCCCCTCGCATATTTTCTGGCAAGAAAATCAATTAAAGGAAAGGGCATTATTGAGGCAATAGTGATTTCTCCAATCGTTCTACCCCCAATCGTCACAGGACTTTTTTTACTTTCAATACTCGGCCCGGGCGGGCCCATAGGTATGGTAGCCGATAAGGCCGGGATAAGGATAACGAGATCCCTCGCAGGCATAATCCTTGCTCAGATAGCGGTTGCATCACCATTCGTCGTGATCATGGCGAAGACCGCCTTTGAGGAGATAGACAGAAAGCTCGAATATGCCAGCAGATTGCTGGGGAAGTCAGGGTTAGAAACGTTCTTCAAAATTTCACTGCCCCTTGCAAAAAGGGGGATCACTGCTGGTCTCCTGATGTGCTTTGCCAGGTCACTCGGTGAATTTGGAGCGACATTTATGATGGCCTACTATCCAAGAACCATGCCGGTTTATCTGTATGTCTCATTTCTCTCCGGTGGAATAGAGAGAGCCGCACCCGTTGCGATTGTCCTGTGGATATTCGGTCTGCTGTTTATTTTCCTTATCAGGCTCATCGAGAAAACTCCCGGGTGGTAAAACTGCTCGAACTTAAAAAAATTGAAAAAAGGCTGGGAAACTTCAGGCTTGGGCCCATGGACATGGAATTCGAAAGGGGGATAACCTCCATTCTCGGTCCAAGTGGAAGTGGAAAAACGACCCTTCTCAATATAATTGCAGGTATCACCAGACAGGATAACGGAAGGATATTTCTCAATGGCAGAGATATCACTGATCAATCTCCAGAAAAGAGACAGATCGGATATCTCTTTCAGGATTTCGCCCTCTTCCCTCATCTGAACGTGAGAGAGAATCTATTTTTCTCCGGAAATGAGAACGGGGAGAGGATAATAAAGCTCCTTGAAATAGAGGATCTGCTTGACAGGAGAATAGACGAGCTCAGCGGTGGGGAAATGCAGAGAGTTGCCCTTGGCAGGGCTCTTATGAGAAACCCGGAAGTCCTTCTGCTGGATGAGCCCATGAGCGGACTGGATGAGAGCAGGAGAAAACGGATGCTTGTGGAACTTGAGCAGATTCTGAGAGAATTCGACATCCCCATCATCTACGTCACACACAACAGAAAGGAGGCGCTCATACTTTCTGACAGAATTGCAATAATCTCGGAGGGTCAGATACTCCAGTATGGAGATTCCGAAGACATTTTCGAGAGACCGGTGGATAGAAGGGTTGCCCGGTTCATGGGGGCTGAGAACATATTCAGGGGGATTGTCACATCTGCGGAGGGTCTCACCGAAATCTCATGGGAGGAGGGAACTCTCATTGCAGATGAAGTGGAGTTCAATCCGGGAGATGTGGTTGATTTCTGTATCAGACCCGAATACGTGATGATAGTGAGAGAGGGGAAGCCCCTAAAGGAAAATCTTGCGGGAAACGTTTTCACCGGTAAAATAATAACGAAGGTGAGAACCGGTGGAGCCCATGAAATAGTTGTAAAACTCAGAAAAGAATATATCACCGCCCTTGTTCCCGATCACATCTACACAAGACTTTCGCTGAACGAGAGAAGAAAAATTAAGATAGGGTTGAGGAGAGATAAAATCCATGTGATGCCCGCCCTGTTTCGCACCTGATTTTAAGCCAGAATTTCTCTGTATGACGTCACGTCATTGGTGATGACGCCAAGAGCATCATCCGGGGTGGCTCCATCGTGGACTATGAGATGGATTGCCCGGGAAATGCTTTCGGGGGAGGGATGCTGGAAGATGTTCCTGCCTATGGCAACCCCGCTTGCACCTGCGTGCATGGCATCGTATATGGCTGTGAGCAGCTGGGCGTCGGAATCGATTCTGGGGCCTCCGGCTATTAAAACGGGCAGATGGGTTGTGTCGAGAACCTCCGCAAAGCTCTCCACACTGCCCGTGTAGCTGGTCTTGACAATATCAGCCCCGAGTTCTTCAGCCACCCTCACCGCATGCTTCACGACTTCCGAGGAGCTGGGATCCTTTATCTTCTCCCCCCTGGGGTACATCATGGCAAGAAGGGGCATGCCCCACATCTCGCACTCCTCTGCAATGCATGCCAGATCCCTTATCTGCCTGCTCTCCGTATCGCTCCCCAGGTTTACGTGTATGCTCACCGCATCTGCTCCGAGCCTTATGGCGTGCTCAACGCTCAGGACTCTTGTCTTTGCCAGTGGATCTCTGGAGAGATCTGTTGATGCGCTGGCGTGGATGATCAGGGCAAGATCCGTGCTGTCTGCCAGTTTTGCCATTCCCTTATGCAGGATCACCGCATCAGCTGTCAGATGGGGCAGAATCTCCTCTATTCTCTCCAGTCCCCTTATCGGGCCGGATGTTATTCCATGGTCCATGGGCACAACTACTGCCTTTCCTTTCTTCAGTATTCTTTTCATTCTCTTTTTCTTTCCCAACATGTATATCACCTCTTTTTATATTTTTTAATTATGGAAATTGGAGAAGGGGAGGTGAGAAGATTGGCCTTTGCAGAAGGGTTTAGTGGCTAAAGAGGAAGGGGAAT
>WAJW01000225.1 GCA_015523685.1 Archaeoglobaceae archaeon | reverse complement strand
GTACATCTGGATGGTACCATAAAAGATCAGAGTGAAGAGCATCACGGAATGAACGAAATATACGTTCACTACTACTCAGGTATCATGAATTTCCTGCTCTCATCTTTTTCAGCCTGGATAATCGTAACAGCTACCAGGGATTCGGGAGTAAGGGGGTGGAACTGCATATCATTTGGTGTTCTTTTCAATGGGTTTGTTGGATTCGGTGAGGTGACAGAACATTTCTTTGAACCAATCTGGCACGATTTCTTCCACTATTTTCACATCTACGCAGGGCTTCTGGGCATATTGCTTCTTTATCTGGGAACCAGATCCATCGTCTTCTCTGTCAGCGGTCTGAAAAATGTGGAAAGCAGATGGATTCTGTTCACTTTCATCATCGCACTTCTGGTTCTTTCTCTGGTAACATCCATGAAAACAACCAGTGACTGGGACCCTTCATATGAGATACCTGTGGTTTCCATCCTTTTCATCCCCACTCTAATTCTTACCGTCGCCCTGATTTATGATTCCGCCAGGATATTTCAGGAATCCGGGTTTACGATGATATCTCTTTCTCTATTTGCGGTCTCTGCCATGCTCTTAAATTTTGTCATAATTCTCGGAAGAATAGCCGATATTCAGGAAAACATGTACCTGTATATAGTGGCCCATGGATTCCAGGATCTGCTTCACGTGATATCCTCGATGATGGCAATCATTCTGGCGCTGACCATATCCATAGCCATGGAAAAAATAAAGAACATAAGGGGAATCATGGAGTACTGAGGGTTTTGTCTGCAGAAACTCTTTTTATGTATTCGCAGTCGGTTTCGAGAAAATCACAGGTGAGTTCTGCAACCCCTTCATAGAACTTCTCTCTTGTTTCTCTCCGAATCAAGGAGCAGAATTCCGGAACCCACGTGAGAATGTGATGTTCGAGGAAATCTTTCTCCAGATTGATAATCCTGAAAGCATTCTGCCTGTTGCCCCTTTTCCATGCCCCGCTTTCCTGAAGGCATAACAGTGACATAAACTTCAGTTCTGTACCTATGTAGTCCTGAGGTCCGGCCTCTTCATCAATGATCCCGAATCCAGCCTTTTCGTAGAACTTCATTACTCTGACCGCTGTTTCACCCATTAATCTGCCCTCACGATACACAGACTCATACGGAGGTGGAGGCCCGTATCCCCTTTTAATCCCCCTGAACAGCCTTGTGAACTCCACTGAAAGTCTCTGGGAAAGTTGGTGGGGGTTATCTTCCTCTATGGCATCTCTGATCCCTGCAAAACCGCTGGTATAATGAAGTTCAGATCGGACGTTTTCAAGGATGGTTTTAAGTCCGGCAATAAATTTTGCATCGGGTTTTTCCATGTAGAATCCCGCAAGAAACCAGTATATCCTGCATCTTGCTTCAGAGATTTTGTATTCCGTATACCCATCCATTATCTTACCTCTTGATATGAACTATTCGTCTGCGGTGCCATAAAGCTCAAATGCGGGCCCTCCAGCTTTGTGGCATCCAAGACAGACCCCTCTGTCCACTACCCCGGGAGCTCCCCTCACAGGAAGCTTGTACTTCCTCAGATAAAGAAAGTCGTCTGCGTAACCACCTATATGGCATGTGGAACAGTCAAGACCCAGAACTTTGTTATGGATTGTGTGGTATCTGCCATAGAGGGACATTGTATAGTCATCACCCACATCTATCTCACCGTTCCTGATTTTTTCGGCTATTTTTCTCAGATTGGCAGTCTCTTTAATCTGCACCTCTGCTGGTGCTGGATTGATCTGTTTTTCGCCAGCGCTTTTCTGCTCCCCCGACTGGACGCATCCTGCAATGAAAATAACAGAGATCAGAGCAAGAATGGCCAGCAGTTTCTTCATGGTTCATTCACCTCCTGCAAAGAATATGCCCAGAACAACCATTGCAACCGCAATAACCGAGAGAATCAGCAACACTGTCCTCATCAGTAATCACCACCCTGGAGAATGTAGTAAACCTGTGGCCTTGTCCCGAACTCCTTCTTCAACTGAGTTCCCCTCTTTTCTGCCAGAATCTTCGAGACATCACTTTCAGGATCGTCCAGATCTCCAAAGTGTCTGGCTCTTACAGGGCAGACAACATCACATGCGGGTGTGTATTCCTGTACCTTACCTATGAGGTGCATGTTTCCATCCTTTATTGCCTTTTCAATCCTGTGCCAGCAGAAAGTGCATTTTTCAGTTGTTTTTGGTCTCTTCCTGTGGGTCCAGTGCCTGTTCTCATCTGGTATCTCTTCATATGGAGTCTTGCTCTCTCCCGGAAATAAGTTCTCTATTTTATCTATGTACTGCGGGATGCCGTATGGACAGACCGCAATGCAGTATCTGCATCCGATGCACTTTTCATAATCGTAAAGAACCACGCCATACTCGTTTTTGGATATGGCATGAACTCCTATCTCATCACAGGCTCTTTTGCACGGAGGGTCTTCGCAGTGCATGCAGTTCATCGGAACGAAGATTCTGCTCACCTCGGGATACTTTCCCAGCTCGTATTCCATCAGGAAATTCCACGGGTTTCCCGGCACGTAGTGATTCTCGTTCATGCAGGCAGCGACGCATGATCTACAGCCGATACATCTTGTTGTATCAATAACTCTGACGAATTTAACCATAACAATCACCTCACGCTCTGTAAACCTTCACTCTGGTGTCGTTGAAGCTGTTCATCCCACCCACCATATCCGGATGGTACTCAAGTATTCTGTTAACCCAGCTACCCTTCCTTGCCCATTCAGGATATCCCGGGCTCCAGTGACCATAGGAATAGGATATCCCCACGGTGTCCGGTCTTATGCCCTCTGTTACCCTGACAATCCCTTTCAATTTGCCAATTCTGGATTCCACTATTACCACATCTCCATTCCATACCCCGAGCTCTCTGGCTGTCTCACTGTGAATCCATACGTCATTGAAACCAGAATCGTGGGAGACCTGATTGAGAATGGGGTTTGCGTTGCAGAATCCACTCTGGGTTCTGTACATCCTCTTGAATGTTATCAGGTAGAAGGGATACCCGCTTGCTTTTCTGTGAGGTGTGGGATATGCATGCTCTTTCCTCGGAATTGGTGAAAGATTGATCTCTATCCTCCCTTCAACATCTCCATCTTCATACCATTCCTCAAACACACCTCTTATATTGTCGTTCTCTCTGGTGAGCTCGAGGACTCTATCCTTTGTATGTATAAGCTCCTCACAGTACAGGTGCATTTTTGGTTTTCCCGGCCCTCTGAATTTTGTCTCAGCACCCTCAAGATATCTCTCCTCCACCCCCACCAGTTCTCCATAAAAGCCATTTTTCATTCCCTGATCTATGGACTGGCCTGTTCTGTTCCTCCATATTATGTCAAAAGCAGATCTGGCATCATAGGTTTTCCCTTTTTCAAAAACCGGGTCCTTCAATTTGAATTTCTCGTTGATCTTTTCCAGGAATTCATCGTAAAACCCTGCCCTTCTTGCCAGCTCGAACATTATCTCCAGATTCTGATAAGGGATGCTAAATGTGTTGACTATGGGGTAATGGAGGGTGTGATGTCTGGAATGGGGTGTCCATCTCCCCCCTTTGTATCCGTAGGCCTCGAGATACGTTCTGTCCGGAAAAACTATATCTGCATACCAGGCGGTCTCGGTCATGAGTATCTCTATGGCGACGTTGAATGTCTTTTTCAGAATTTCAAACTGTCTTTCCGTGTGTGAAGTGGAAAATGGACGATTTGTCGCGAAAAATATCTGCATCTCAGGCTGATAATCAATACCGTACCTTTCAGGATTGTGCATCGTCTCCATAACCTGCTGGGATACATCATGGCTTGCATGGGGGAGAAACACGCTCTTTTTTAGATCAATTCTGCTCGGTGGATACTCACATCTTGAGGGTTCCATGTAGGAGGTTTTCCCGGGATGATGGAGGAGGTATCCTCCAACCGCATCGATCGCCCCGACGAGCATCATGACGATGAGCCTTGCCCTGTTGTTCTGAACCCCATATTCCCTTGCGGTGATACCTCTGAAGGTATGAAGGCAGACGGGCCTGTATCTGAGTTTTACACCCTCAATCTCTATTGTTGAGCCTATCCTGGCGTTTTCTCCGAATTCTGTTGCAATCCTCCTTATGGTCTCTGCGGGAACACCACATTCTTCAGAAACGCCTTCAGGTGTTATTCCTTTGATGTAATCTTTTAAAACCTGGAAAGCGGTTCTGTATCTCTGGCCATTGACACTGTATTCCCCTTCAAGGGCTGGAACTACTCCTTTAATGTAAGGGCGTGTCGAGTCTGTTGCAGTGTCCCAGACAAGGGGTTCCCCATTTCTATCTCTTAGAAATTTCCCGTCCTCTCCAACAAGAAATGTTGCATTTGTGTACTCCTTCAGAAATTCCCTGTCGATATGGTTGTTCTCGATGAGAACATTTGCCATGGCCAGAAGGAATAGGATGTCTTTTCCAGGTCTGACAGGAATCCACTCATCGGCCTTTCCAGCGAGATTGCTCAATCTTGGTTCAACAGCGATCAACTTCATTCCTCTTTCTCTCGCCTCCACTGTGGCATGATCAAGCCACCTTGCCCACTGTTCAGCCTCGAAATAATTTCCTCCCATGTTTATCAGGTAGTTGCAGTATTCAAGATCCGGTAAAGGCTCATGGCCACCCCATGTGAGCTCATCTGCAACATGTTTTGCTGCCTCACACACAGTTGTTCTGTGGATCATATTCGGTGTTCCGAAAGCTGATGTGAAGGCCTTCATCCAGTTATCGTCAATGAGATACTTGCCATGTCCATGGTGCCAGATAAGCTTCCTGGGGTCATCCTGCCTGATTTTCCTGAGTTTATCCGCAACTATATCCAGTGCCTCATCCCAGCTTATCTCAACCCATCCCGGGTCTACGTCTGGGCCTTTCTCTGGATTTGTCCTTTTCAGAGGTTTTTTGATTCTGTAGGGGTTGTATGTGTTCCATATCCCGGAAATCCCTTTAGGACAGTTGCCCCGGTTGTAATACAGGGCTCTATTTTCATCAGGGTATACGGCTCTCAGTACGCCATCCTGGAGCTTCACCTTTATACCACAGAAGTTCACGCACATCTTGCACGTTGACCTGAAATATCTTGTTTCGCCCGGATTGTAGCTTCCACGAGATTTTCCAGCTTCCTGAGCGATTACGGGTATCTCTGCATTGACCGCTGCAATTGCCGAAAGCAGTCCGACTTTTTTTATAAAATCCCTCCTCGACATATCCATAATTATTCCCCAAAGTTGATATAAATGAACATTTATATTACATTTTCGAAATGTATCACCGGGCGTTGGATAATTTCACATTAATTTTAGTGTTTGAAAGCTGAAAGGCCGGCCAGATTCGGCTATGAGTGTCTGTCCGGTACTGCAGTTTTTGGAAGGAATCATGGAAATATCTGCATCAGGTTCGCTTCATCTTATAACAGACTTATATTCGGCAG
>WAJW01000224.1 GCA_015523685.1 Archaeoglobaceae archaeon | reverse complement strand
GAAAAACTTCATCCTCAGTATTCACATGCAAGATATCTGCATGACCCGGGAAAATTTCAAAAGATTCCAGTTTTTTAGCACATTTAAAAGTTCAATCTTCCTTATTTTCCTCATTAACTCTCTCAATTTCATTATGAATTCATCTATTGTATGAACCTTATATTTGTTGTTCTCGATAACGTACAGCAAAACCAGACGTGATCTTCTGTCCATTCTTTGAATGGCCTGTTTTTCCATTGCTGGAGTTTCTGTAAAGTCTGAACGTATCTGAGTATTTTCTGGTAGTTTTATCCCATCTATCTGCAGATTTCTAACGAATTTAAGGATAAGATCCTTATTTTCCTGATATAAGTCTCCTCCTTCAGCCTATCAATCTGAGGATGAAGTCTAATCTCAAATTTATAGAGATTGCGTTCAATAGTTGGATTTAAGTCTATGAACTGCAAACCTTATGAAACAATTCTGCTAGTGCACTTAATCGATATTTTAAAACTTCATTCAACCAATAGGTTTGTTTAAAATTACCTCTCAGTCAGGAGTGCATCCAGAAAGATTATGAACCTTGAAAACACTCATGAGATGAAGGTGGATTTAATGGAAGAAATAGGAGAGGTCGACCATATAGCAATTGCAGTCAGGAACATCGATAGAGCAACGAGGTTTTTTACCGAATTTCTAAACTTCGAACTTCAGGGTGATAAGGTGAAGATGAAAGAAGAGGGTATAAACTATCAGTTTCTCAAATCAAATGGATGGAGAGTTGAGTTACTGGAACCTCTGGATGATTCGAGCATAGTAAGTGAATTTTTAAAAAAGAGAGGTGAGGGTTTCCATCACATCTGCTTCAGAGTCGATGATATTGAAAAGGCACTCGAGAGGATAAGATCCATGGGATATCGTGTGGTTGGAGAGAACCTGCATCCTGAAGAATACAGCAACAGATACGCTTTTATTCACCCTAAGGACTGCTTTGGAGTTCTCATTGAGCTGGAAGAAAAATAGATGTAATGAAATTACTTAAAATTTTTTTATTAAAAAATAAATAAAAAATTTAACTGATAGATTTTCTTACTGTACCATCTGAAATCCAGTCCTCCAGCTTCACCTTTTCATAAACGTCCTGTGGAAGGGAATTCCTTTCCAGAAATTCAGCATCCTGAACTGTTGCATCTATTATTAACTTCTCCAACCCGAGCCATTTGTGAAGAGCCTCAACATTCCTGATTATGTCAATATTATCGGAAAATCTTGTTCTTGTAACAACCGCCCACAGAACTTCCCTTTCGTCGAACACATCGATATCATCGTCAACCACAACAACGACCCTGAGCTGGGCTGATTCGGAAAGGGCAAGCATGGCGAGTCTTTTAGGAATCCCATCTCTCAATTTTTTAACCGATATGTAACAGCTCATTCTCGATTGGCCTGAATATGGAAAATGCACAGCTTTTACATTGGGATCAACAGTTTTTAATTTTCTGAGAAGACTGCCTTCCTTCGGGATTCCACCAAGATTGAAATGTTCCTTTCGCGCAGGAAAGATATGCTGTATCAGTGGATTTTTTCTCATGTTGATAGCAGTCACTTTAATCACAGGTTTCTCCATCCTTGGCTGATAGTACCCCGTTATCTCTCCAAAGGGATTTGTGATTTCTCTTTCTCCCGGAATTATCTCACCCTCGATAACAATCTCAGCATCTGCGGGAATGAGAAATTTCTCACCCCACGTTTCAGATGGAGTTAGGCGTATGCCATTGTTAAAGAATGATGAAATTGTCTCGTAATCATTGTTTCCAAATGGCATTAGTGGAAGAGTTCCAAGAAGAAATCCGGGATGATGGCCGAGAATCACAATTACAGGACAACCAAGACCCTCTTCCTCGTAATCTTCGTGTACAAGAGCCAGATGCTGCCCTGGATGAGCAACAAAGGTCAGCTTTCTGGAATCAATGATCCTGTTCTTGACAAATGAGAACTCATAGAATTCCTCTTTCAAACCCTTTACTCCGTCAATCATTGTGAAATTAAATCCAAAATCTTTTTCATGGAATTTCGGAACCGGAAATTCCTTCAGATCAACTTCATTGGCTCTTATAATACTCTGTTTAACAGGAGCTTCTT
Source organism: Archaeoglobaceae archaeon (assembly GCA_015523685.1). Classification (GTDB taxonomy): domain Archaea; phylum Halobacteriota; class Archaeoglobi; order Archaeoglobales; family JdFR-42; genus WAJW01. Next base: position 9,634 of record WAJW01000224.1, on the reverse strand, counting down.
TTCTGTTTACAATCAGAGGTTCTTTCCTTTCATCAATTATCTGATAGAACCTTTTCCCAAGTCCGGATTTTTCATCATCCGCCCCTATGATTCTTGCACATCTTTTTCTCGAGGCAAATATGTTGAACACGAGCGGTATGTCCGAAGGCTCGTCTCTGAGATTTAAAGGATTTTTGAAAATGACGATAGGCGGTTCTTTTTCTCTGTCAAGCTTATCCAAAATGGAAGAGATAACAAAATCATCCATTCTGACCTCTCTTTCCACCCAGACAACCTCATCAGGATGTTCCTTCTCGTACTCTGTAAGAAACTCTCTCAGGCCCTCCATTTCAGGCCTCCTCCTCAAAGACGTCAACCCTGGGGGGATCTTCCTCTATTCCAAACTCCCTCCACCTCTTTAGCACCCTTTCATAGGTCTCTTTTCTAAGGAGATTTCTTGCAGAAAATTCTTCGTAATGTTTATGATCCTTGCAGGCGTTTATAAGAAGTTTCGAGCCCCACGGCCTTATATCTGAGGGGTTCAAAGTGGGATCGAGCCAGGTACTCCATGTATCCTTCAAAACGGTTATATCATCTTTCGGGCTGAATCTCGTAGCAAGGGCCCATATCACCTGATTGATGTCGTAAGGATCGACATCGTCATCCACAGCTACAATTATCTTGGAATAGTATGCACCTGCGGGACACTGAGCTGAAAGAGATAATACCTGGGAGGCGTGACCTGGATGAAGCTGTTTGAGAGAGACTATGGTCATACCAAAACCACCCGCTGCTGCAGGATGTGAATAAACACCCTTTATACCCGGTATCCCGAGATTATCCAGATCTTCCCAGATTTTAGCAGCCCTGCATATCCCGAAAAAAAGAGCCTGATCACTGGGCGGATATTCAGCCATCAAGGCCGATGTTATGATGGGATTATCTCTGTAGTACACCGCCTCTATATCTATATATGGAGTTTCCTCAGCTGGTCTCCCGTAATAACCAGTAAACTCACCAAAAGGTCCTTCAATAACCGTCTTTCCAGGATAGGAATATCCTTCAATGACGAGTTCGGCCCTCGCCGGAATAGGTAAACCGGTAACCTGGCCTTCAATCAGTTCGAAAGACCCCTTAATACCCGCAACATGTTCAAACTCATTTTCACCTCTGGGAAATGCAAGGGAACCAATCAGATACAGCAACGGATCCGTACCGTAAACAGCCACAACAGGACACGGTTCTCCCCTCTCCCAGTATTTTCTCCTTATTATATCCACATCCTTTCCTGGAGAGGAGTAAAATCCAACTCTTTTTTTATCCACGATCATCTGTCTGTAAACACCGACGTTAATCCAGTCAGAATCGGGGTCTCTTGTAATGATGGCATCAGCAGTACCGATGTATCTTCCTCCATCCCTTGGCCACATTTTTGGAGCAGGAAACTCCGTAATATCCACATCATCTCCAAATACAACATTCTCCATAATGGGTCCGTCATTCACGTATTCAGGCTTTTTTTTCTTTTTCAAAAGTTCCTTGACCTCTGGAACCATATCCCTGATTGAAACATCCGGATCGAGACCAAATGTGTACGCTATTCTCCGGGAACTATTCCCGAACATGTTGAAAAGCACCCTTCCTTTTGCACTTCCCTTGATATTTTCAAAAAGCAAAGCGGGAGGTTTATCAAGTTTTCCAACCATATACGTAAGAGAGGCCATTTCCTCAATCGGATCTATCTCTGCATCAATTCTCTTTAATTCTCCAAGCTCTGCCATTTCAGATATCCATTCACGGAGATCTATGTACATGATAAATTATTTATAGAATAAACTATAAAAGTTTTTTGTTGTTGTCAATAATTTAACAACAGTAACAGGAGAAAAGTATTTCACTCAATTAAATTTAAACGGTGGAAATGTGAGCAATGAGAAAATTGTAATTTACCTGAGAGAGAGCGGTCTAAAAGAGGAGGAGGCGGAAGTTTACCTTGCCTTACTGAATTATGGTCCATCCTCTGCGAAAGAGATCTCTTACGTCACTGAAATAGAGAGGACAAATGTTTACCAGATTCTGAATAAACTTATTGAGAAGGGATTCGTTGTACAGCTACCCATTAAACCAAGGCGTTTTAAGGCATTTCCTCCCTCAAAAATGGTTGAAAAGCTTGTTAAGAGAGAAGAAGAAAAGATCAGAAGGATGAAGGAAATATTCAGGGAACTTCAGAAAGTTGTCAATAAATCTGGAATTGAAAGCGATATGCACGAGAATCAGGAAATCTGGGAACTCAGGGGGAGAAAAAACATATACGAGAAGATGGATGAAATGGTTTCCGATCCGCCGGAACTCGTTTATATCCTGACAAGTGAGAATGGCGTTCATAGAATGTTCAGAAGACACGGAAAACTGTATAAAGAGATTTCAGATCAGGGAACAAATTTCAGATTAATGGCTCCTGTCACTGAAAGAAATGAAAAAGCCATTAAGGAACTTGAAAACTTTATGGAGGTGAAGAATTTTAAGAACAATCCCGCCAAACTCATGCTCGTGGATACCAGGGAAGTCATTTTCTTTGCCTTCAATCCTGACGATCTGAATATCGAAGTGGGAAACGATGTGGGATTCTGGACAAACTACAGGGTATTTGTTGAAACGATAGCATGTCTTGTTGAAAATACGTGGAATTCTATTTAGAATGTGGTGAAACGATGGAGTTAGACTACAGAGACCTCAGAGAATGGCTCGATAAAGTTGAAGGACTGGGTGAGCTTGAGAGAAAAGAGTCGGTAAATCTGGGAGATGTTGGAAGAATTGCAGAGAGATTCAACCATCTCGAAAATTCTCCTGCACTGCTTTTTGATAAATTTAAGGGATATGAACCTGGTTTCAGACTTCTGATCAACATTTTCGGGAGTGATCGCAGAATCGCGTTGACATTTGGATTTCCGCTGGATGGGGACAGGGTTAAATTGGTCAGATATTTTCAGAAAAAAATGGAGAATGTTGAACCAATACCATCGGAATACGTGAAATCATCCCCATTGTTTGAAAATAAACTTGTGGATGAGGAAGTTGATCTGTACAGATTTCCCGTACCAAAATGGCATCCTGAGGATGGTGGACCATATATAGGCACAGGGTGCATGGTGATAACAAGAGATCCTGAGGAAGGATGGGTTAATGTTGGAACATACAGAAACCAGCTTTTTGACGAAAAAACCGTTGGATTCTATGTATCCCCGGGCCATCATGGCTGGATCCATCGAAAAAAATACTTTGAGAGAGGTGAACCATGCCCCGTGGCAATCGTTTTTGGCTCAGACCCTCTGCTCTTCGCGGGAAGTATGATTGAAGTTCCCTGGGGGATATGTGAATTTGACTGGGTGGGAGGGTGGAGAGGTGAGCCGGTAGAAGTAGTCAGAGGCCCGGTTACCGGTCTTCCAATCCCTGCAAATTCTGAAATCGCCATTGAAGGCTTTTCATATCCAGATAAAAGAAGAGAGGAAGGGCCTTTCGGTGAATGGACGGGCTACTATGGAAGCTCCCAGAGAGATGAACCATTTATAGAAGTAAAAGCTGTTTATTATCGAAACAACCCGATCCTTCTGGGAATTCCTCCTCAAAAACCACCATACGATGCTGACAAGGCGAGACAGTATATAAAATCGGCTCTTCTATACAATGAACTGAAAAAGATTGGCATCCCGGGAATCGCCAATGCATGGTGTTTTGGGGTTGGTGGAGGTAGACTTTTAATTGCAGTTTCAATAAAACAGCAGTATCCGGGACACTCCCGCCAGGTCGGGCATGCAGTGTATGCCACCCCACAGGCAAATTATCTCGGGAGGTATATTGTTGTGGTGGACGATGATATAGACGTCACAGATCTCAACGATGTGATCTGGGCCATAATAACACGCTCCGATCCAGCAACCTCAATTGATATTATCCAGAGAGCAACCTCCGGTCCACTCGACCCCAGAATACCTCCTGAAAAAAAAGAGAAAGGAGAATTCTACAATTCACGTGCAATCATTGATGCAACCAAACCCTTTGAATGGAAGGATAAATTCCCGCCATCACTGTAATCGGTAATCTAAAGAGAGAATAAAATCTGACGGGCCAGACTGAGATCAGATGGCCATTACAGGTTAGATCTGAAATGAGAGATATGAAGAGGAAATTGAGGGTTAAAGGCCTGATAATAGACCTCGAAGGTACCCTGATTGATACCTCATACTTCTATTTCAAGCTTTTAAAGGACTCTGCAGAGATAACAGGAATTGAATTCAATTATTCTTTCGGTGAAATACAGAAGATCAGGGATGTTGTGGCGGATGGTATGGAGCTTATTGAAATTATAGCGGAAAAGCAAAAAGAGGAGTATATCGAAACAATAAAAGAGATCTATCAGGAGTATAACTACAGATATGCAAGACCTTTTCCCGAAACTCTGGATGTTCTGAATGAACTCATTAAGTCCGGTTTCTCTCTGGCCATTTATTCAAACATTAAATGGAGCTGGGATGAAATTGTTGGAAGATTTCCAGAATTCAGTGGTTTGAGAGGTAGACTGAACTACCTGAACCGTAATAGTGTTGAAAAACCCAAACCATTCCCTGAAGGGGTTTATAAATGCTGTAAAACATTTGGTGTTGAACCGGAGAATTGTGCAGTGGTGGGTGACTCAATAGATGATATAATCATGGGTAAAAAGGCGGGCTGTAGAACAATTGGGGTTCTGACAGGAGTTACAACTGCTGAGAGGCTTGCTAAAATTGGAGCCGATGTGATAATCCAGAGAATAGGGTGTCTGACCGATGTGCTGGAATAGAGCATATTTATCCGGCAGGATTGTTAAGGGAGTGGGCTTTGGAAAGTACTTCATGAGTTTTAAGTGAGTTAGGGATCAAAAAACCACCAGTTTTAATCCATTTCCCGGCACTCTAAATGTGAAACTAGACAAAGACAGCCTTGAGATTTTTAAACAAATACAAGAAGAGTGCGTTTTTGAAAAGTTTATAGTTCCTCCCGGTGAGGATTTCTGTACCGCCATAGCAATCCCTTTGGTTATCGAAGATTTGATATATGGATGTGTCTGCCTTGTCCCAGGAGAATATACTGTTCATAAGGATGACGTGGTTGAAATTGTCGCTCCTGTCAAAATTATAGATGAACTTGACTGAATTTTGGAGATACCATCAATTTTCATAAATAACAGAATAATCTTTGAGGCTGACATATCATAAGGGGGCCAACAGACGTTAAATTGGATATGTTGTCGTTTTTTTCACACTACTATTTCAATTTAAGTTGTTAAGTTTTTAAAAACATCATAAATCTTAAATACAATTATTTGTAATGAGAGTTCGTGGGTAGCATGATAGAGGGCGATCTATCGAGAAGGAATTTTGTTAAAGGGGTGGCGCTTTTAGGCGCATCCACATTTCTGGGGAGTGGTTTTCTGGGATGCGCAGAAAAGGGGGCTCAACCAGTAACCGTAACTGTTGGAACGCCACCGGAAGGAAGTGGGAACTATATCCTTGCGTCAAACATTGCTGAGATGGTTACCAAATACCTTCCACAGGGTTCTTCAGTTGATGTGATCCCTACCGGAGGAACAGGTGCAGAAATTAAGGCGCTGGATGAAGGTAAAATAGATCTGGCAAGTGCAGGACAGCAGAGCACAAACTATCTGGCCTATAACGGTATGTGGCCCTTTGAAAAAGCTTATAAACAGCTTCGGGCGGTTGCAGGAAAACTGTCCAAACTGTATTTTGCGACAGCAATTATGACAAAAACAGGCATAACAAGCTGGGAGGAGCTTGTAGATAAACAGTATCCGGTAAAGTTTGCCACATTCCCTAAAGGCAGTACGGGAATAATATGCCTGCAGTATATGCTTAAAACAATGGATCTCACAATAGATGACCTTCTCTCGTGGGGAGCCAAATGGTACCCTGCAAAGCCTTCAGATATCTCATCTCTCTTTGCAGACGGAAAAGTGGAGGCGTTCTTCCATGTCATACAGAAGGGTCATCCACTTTGGACACAGCTGACCTCATCATATGAATTCAACTATCTTCCATTCCCTGAGAAACTCGACAGCAAAATAAAAGAGTTCAGATATGATGTTGGAGAAATACCAGCGAACGATAAGATCTGGAAGAGTACGCTTAACGGACTGGAATCCGATTATCACGCCATACTTATGTACACCGAGTTCTTCACGACAAGTAACCTTCCCGACGACATAGCATATACATTTGCCAAGGCAATTGCGGAAAACCGGGATTCAATCCTGAAGGCATTCCCAGCCTTCGAAGTTTACAGTCCTGAAGACACATGGAAGGATAAATATATCGGTGAACTTCTCCATCCAGGCGCAGAAAGGTATTATAAAGAAGCGGGATACATGAAATAACATGGAATATCCTTCAAGAAAGCAACTGGCCTACATTACAGGGATAATCTGGGCTATCGTTCAGCTTACAGCAGGTTTTACATCCATACCTCTGGGTGTACTCCTGTCATCACACCTGATGTTTGCTCTTATTATCTGTTTTCTTATCCACCCATTTCAATCAAAATGGAAATCGGTTTCCATAGGGATAGATGCTGTATTGATAATAATCGCCATAGTTACGAACGCCTGGATATTGCTGAATTACGAGAGGCTTATTTCAAGATCACCTCTAGTGGATCCATTAAAACCTTTTGAAGTCTATTTCGGTATTCTGGCCCTTTTTCTCGTTCTCGAGGCAAACAGAAGAGTTTTAGGTAAACTATTTACCGCACTTGGTCTTATAGCCCTGATTTATGCAGTTATCGGGAACAGAATACCGGGAGGATTTTTCACTCACAGGGGTTTAAGCCTGTATGATCTCTCAGATTTTCTCTATCTATCAACAAGCGGAATTTATGCCATCCCGCTTAGTGTTGTGGCGAGATATGTTTATCTCTTTATCCTTATGGCGGCAATTCTAATCAGATCCGGTGCAATAGAGAAATTTATGAGCATTTCCATATCAATAGCTGGGCATCTCAAAGGTGGCCCGGCAAAGGTTGCTGTTATATCAAGTGGGCTTATCGGGAGCATAAATGGCAGTGCGGTGGCCAATGTCGTCACCACAGGTTCAGTAACAATTCCCCTTATGAAAAATGTTGGTTACAAATCTGAGGATGCGGGAGCTGTCGAAACACTGGCATCTACGGGAGGTCAAATTCTCCCTCCTGTGATGGGAGCAGCTGCATTTATCATGGCACAGCTTGCCGGAGTGAGCTACAAAGATGTGGCACTTGCGGCCGTTTTCCCAGCAATACTGTATTACGTTGGGGTGTATGGTGTAGTTCATTTCATTGCGAGGAGAGACAATCTTAGAGGGCTTCCAAGAGAGGACCTCCCCAAATTTGCGGAAGAGATCAGAAAAGGAGGACACCTGTTTATACCTTTTATAGTCATAGTGCTTCTGTTGATAAAGTATCCATATGCCATAATGAAGGTTGCATTCTATGCAGTTCTCTCAACCTATGTCATAGTGATGTTAAAGAAAGATACGAGACTCAACCCAAAAGGAGTTCTTGATTCCTTATGGGGCGGTTCTGAGATGACCATCTCTGCAACAATCCCATCTGCTCTGGCTGGTATAATCCTCGGTGTACTCCTGTATTCTGGACTGGGAAGGAAGTTCTCAACCGCCCTCGTCGGGATCGGGGGAGAGCAGATTCTTCTGATCGCAGTAATGGTTGCCATTGTGGCTCTGATACTCGGAATGGGTATGCCGACCACCGGAGCGTATATAACCGCTGCAATAATGGCGATTCCAGCCCTTATCATATCGGGTGTTCCCAAGATTATCGCACATCTATTCGGACTGTATTTTTCAGTAATCTCAATGATCACACCTCCGATCTGTATTGCTGCCTATGCTGCAGCCGGAATCGCCAATTCTAATCCTCTCAGAACCGGTTTCAGAGCTTTTATTTTTGGCATTCCCGTCTACATTATCCCATTCCTCATGCTCATACACCCGGATATTGTGCTTGGGTCAGGTTCTTTTTCCATGGGATTTCTATATTTCCTGAAAGCATCACTCGCAATTTTGCTCTTCAGTGCGGGAGTGGTCGGTTTTCTGATAAAAAAACTCTCAATTTTTGAGAGAGTAACCGTGATGATTGGTAGCCTGCTCTTTCTGTTCTCTTCATTTGAAAGTGCCATGATGATCATATCACTTATCCTTGTTTTACTGGGCACATTACCTCAGATTATTGAATATCGGAAAGTCAATCCGGATCAAAGGTGAGCCATATGGAAAAACTGGATGTGGATATTGGAATTATTGGGGGAGGACTTGCGGGATTAAACGCTTCAATTGCAATAGGGGAGAGAGAAGGAGAGGTTGCACTTCTCGATAAGGGCAACCCGGTGCGGAGCGGTTCCACTGCTGGAGGTGTTGACCACTTCATGGCGTATCTCAATAAGGAAGGGGAGTGGGATACAGAAAAGGCCTATCTGGAATACGTCAAAAAGGTGGCATACGGAATTGTGAATCTAAAAATTCACAAAAAGGTCTTCTGCGATGAGCTTGAAGAGGCAATAAGAAGGCTGGAAAACGTGGGAGTTCCTCTTACCTTTGATGGAAAATTCATCAGGACCCGGTCTTTTGGTCAACCAGGGCCATATATGATCAATTTCAATGGAAAGGATATCAACAAGAAACTCGCCAGATATGCAAAATCTCAGGGAGTCCAGCTTTTGAAGAGGATGATACCAGTTAAAATTTTCAAACTCAGCCGTGGATTCGGATTGCTGGCTTTCAACTACAGAAATGAGGAATTTTACTGTTTGAGATCAAAAGCACTGATCATTGCTTCAGGAAATGCCAACAGATTGTTCGAATCACCCCACAGCAATCCTTTCAATACATGGCAGTCCCCTTATAATACCGGTGATGGACATGTCCTTGCTTTTAACGCTGGGGCAAAACTCGCCAATATGGAATTCGCAAGGATGACCATTGTTCCGAAAGGCTTCAGTGCTCCCGGGCTGAATGCATTCATGGGTCTTGGTGCGAGACTCGTCAACTCAAAGGGAGAGCCCTTTATGGAGAGGTATCATCCGGATGGCGAGAAGGCTCCGAGAAGCATACTGGTGTATGCATGCCTGACCGAAATTATCAGGGGAAATGGACCCCTGTACCTGGATTGCCGGGGAATAGATGAAGAAAAACTTGAACATCTTTTACAGACTCTTGGGCTTGATAAAGAAACCCTTCCCGACTTTTTGAGACAGAAAGGCGTAAGGATAAGTGAGGAACTGCTTGAGATTACCGTTTCAGAAGGAGGACTCTCAGGCCCCGTGGAAATTGTAGGTGCTGGAATCAAAATAGACGAGAACTGCATGTCCTCAGTTCCGGGACTGTTTGCAGCGGGAGACTGCAGTGACCAGATGAAGTGCGTTCACATGGCGGTTGCGGGAGGATATGCGGCTGGAAAGAACGCTCTGGAGTATGCAAAGAATACAGAGATTGATGGAGATGTGAAAAAAGAGGAGATAGAGAGGGAAATAGAGAGGTTCCTGAGACCCCTTGAGATAGAGGACGGGATAACCTACATGGAGTTTGAAGATGTTTTAAGGAAGATAATGTCGGAG
>WAJW01000223.1 GCA_015523685.1 Archaeoglobaceae archaeon | reverse complement strand
GTCCATACCTATCCTTACATCTCGAACAGATACAGGATACTATCCCCAGGGGCAAGTGTGGGAAGGAGATACGGCCCGGTTGTGGTTTCCAGAAAGGATGGAATGGATCTGAAGGGGAAGAAGATAGCCATTCCCGGGAAGTTCACAACTGCATTCCTCCTTCTGTCCCTTGCTGTTGATGGCTTCACTCCTGTGGAAATGAGATTTGACAGAATAATGGAAGGTGTGAAGGACGGAGCGGTAGATGCGGGTTTGCTTATCCATGAAGGACAGATCACTTATGAGAGGCATGGACTGAAGTGTGCTCTTGATCTCAGCAGATGGTGGGATGAGAGAACCTCCCTGCCTATCCCGCTTGGGATAAATGTTATCAGGCGGGACATTCCGGAAGAGAGAGCGAGGGATTTCCTTGAACTGATGAGAGAGTCAATTCTCTACTCCCTGAACCATGTGGATGAAGCTCTGGATCATGCAATGAAATTTGCAAGGGGTTCGGAGAGAGAGCTGGTGAGGGATTTCGTTCTTATGTACGTCAATGACGACACAGTGGATATGCCACCGGATGTGGAAGATGCCTTGAAAACCCTTCTGGAAATGGGCGCAGAAAAAGGACTCTTTAAAAGGCCTGAGATTGATATTCTGCGATGAAAGATTGAGAAAGTTTTTATTTCAGTTTACCAGAGGGGACTGTCAATGCTCGAGAAAGAGTATCTCGATATAACATTCCTGGTGAATGAGGGATTTGAGAGGAAGAGATGTCCCTCATGCGGGAAATATTTCTGGACAAAGAATCCCGAAAGACAGGTATGTGGGGATCCTCCCTGTGAACCCTACTCCTTCATCGGTAACCCCATGTTCAGGAAAAAATTTGATCTGAGCTCAATGAGAGAGGAATTTCTATCTTTTTTTGAAAAGAGGGGACATGAGAGGATAGATCCCTACCCCGTTATAGCAAGATGGAGAGATGATATCTACCTCACCATCGCCTCCATAGCAGATTTCCAGCCGTTCGTTACATCCGGACAGGTGCCTCCCCCAGCCAACCCCCTTGTGATATCCCAGCCGTGTATAAGGCTGGATGATCTTGATTCTGTAGGTAAAACCGGAAGACATCTCACTCTCTTTGAAATGATGGCTCACCATGCTTTCAACTCTCCTGAAAAGGAAGTTTACTGGAAGAATGAGACGGTGGAACTCTGCAGGGATTTCCTGAATGAACTCGGGGTTAAAGATGAACACATAATATTCAAAGAGGAGCCCTGGGCGGGCGGTGGAAACGCAGGGCCATGTCTGGAGACGATTGTTGGGGGTCTTGAGCTCGCAACTCTTGTGTTCATGAATCTGGAAATATATGATGATGGGGATATCGAGATAAAAGGAGAGAGATATAGAAAGATGGACAATTACATTGTGGATACCGGTTACGGTCTTGAGAGATTTGTGTGGGCTTCTTCAGGATCACCTACCGTGTATGATGCCATATTTCCTTCAGTTATAAAGGAGATAAGGTCGTCAGCAGATATTCTCACCGGGTTTTCGGAAAATGAACTTAAAAGAATCATAGCTGAAAGCTCGAAACTCGCGGGTGTTATGGGAGACCTCAGGGGAAAAAAACTTATCCAGCTGAGGGATGAGCTTGCACAGAGGATAGGCATCTCTGCAGATGAACTTCACAATGCCCTTTCTCCTGTGGAGAAGATATATGCTCTTGCAGATCATTCAAGATGCCTGCTCTTCATGCTCGGGGATGGTCTTGTTCCTTCCAATTCAGGAGCAGGATATCTGGGCAGGCTTGTGATAAGGAGGTCTCTGAGAATGATGGAGGACCTCCAGCTGGAGCTTGAACTGGAAGATCTGGTCGAAATGCATGCCGAAACCATGAAAGAATTTGATTTCAGAAGAAAACTGAGGCTGATAAGAGATATGCTGAAACATGAAAAGAGGAGGTACAGACAGACAGTTGAGAGGGGAATAAGACTTGTGGAAAGAAGGCTCAGAAAGAAGAGCATAATGTCAGATGAGCTTGTGGAACTCTATGACTCCCATGGAATACCCCCGGATCTCGTGAAATCAATTGCAGAAAAAAATCAGATTAAAATTGATATGCCCGACGATTTCTACTCCCTCCTTGCAGAGAGACACATGAAAGCGGAGAAGGAAAAGAAGACCATTGAACCTGAATTGATAGACAGGTTTCCAAAAACTGAAAAGCTGTATTACGACAATCCCTATCAGAAATCCTTTGAAGCTGTTATTCTGGGTATAAGAGACAATGCAATAATACTGGATAGAACCGCATTCTATCCTGAAAGTGGAGGTCAGGACAACGATACGGGATATCTGTACACCCAGCAGGGCTCAGTCAGGGTAACGGATGTTCAGGAGTCAGGAGGGATAGTCCTTCATATTGTTGAGGACCCCTCAGTGCTGAACACAGGAGAGGTTGTGAAGGGCGAGATAGACATGGAGAGGAGAAAAAGACATATGAGACACCACACCGCCACCCACATCATCCTTTACTCAGCCAGAAGGGTTCTCGGAGACCATATCTGGCAGGCAGGGGCGAGAAAAGAGGAGGACAGGGCAAGGCTTGATATAACCCACTACAAGAAAATAACTCCGGGAGAACTGAGAAAAATTGAGAGGATCGCAAATGAAATAGTAATGAGCAACAGGAAGGTCAGATGGCAGTGGATGGACAGGATTGAAGCAGAGAAGAAATTTGGATTTGTGCTGTATCAGGGTGGTGTACCCGGAGGAGAGAAGATAAGGGTTGTTCAGGTGGGGAGAGATGTTCAGGCGTGTGGAGGTACCCACTGCACAACAACCGGAGAAGTGGGAGCGATAAAAATACTCAGGGTGGATAGAATTCAGGATGGAGTTGAAAGGCTCGAGTTTTCCGCGGGAATCTCTGCAATTGAGCAAATGCAGAAGAGAGACGAGATACTCAATCTTGCCTCCAGAACCCTCAGAGTAACTCCTGAGAAACTTCCGGAAACTGTCCAGAGATTTTTTGAAGAGTGGAAATCTCAGAAAAAGCAGATCGAAAAAATGGCAGAAGAACTTGCTGTTCTCAGGTCAAGAGAAATTCTCAGCAGAGCAGAAAGAGTGGGGGATCTAAAACTGGTTACCGAAATTTTCGACGATGCTGACATGGAAGAACTCATCAAGACTGCTGACATGCTTAAAGGAGAGAGAGACGTTGTGGCAATTCTCGTGTCAAAGAATAACCTCAGAATCGTTACGGTTTGTGGTGAGAACGCAAGGAGGAAGGGTATCCTCGCCAGAGATCTCATCAGAATAATAACCGGAAAAATTGGAGGGGGAGGAGGAGGAAGGGAAGACATAGCTCAGGGTGGCGGAACTGACAGCAGACTTCTCAATGATGCCATCAGAACGGCCATTGAGTTTGTGAAAGGGAAAGCATGATATCAATAATTCCCGTACGGGATATTCCGGAAATCAATCCCGGAGATGATCTCGCAGAGATGATAGCTGAGAGATTTGACTTTGAAGATGGCGATGTTCTTGTTGTATGCTCCACAGTGATCTCCAAGCAGGAGGGCAGGATTTTAAAGCTGGAAAATATCACCCCGGAAAAGACTGCAATGGATATAGCGGAAAAAACCGGAAAGGATGCAAGATTCATACAGGCGGTGATTGATGAGGCAGATGAAGTTCTTATTGATGAACCTTTTATCCTCACAAGAACCAGAAATGGAAACGTATGTGTCAATTCCGGAATTGACTCCTCAAACAT
>WAJW01000222.1 GCA_015523685.1 Archaeoglobaceae archaeon | reverse complement strand
GCGACAATATGAGAGTTAGTAAGCTTGAAAAAGAACTGCATTTTAAATAATTCAGAAGAAAGCATTCTGAAAATTTCAGGCAAATAAGATAGTTTCTTCTCTTACATTTATATTTAGGCAAACCTAACTAAAATAAAGGATAAATATTTTCTGATGCAACGTTTTCAGGTATGAGCATGAAAAAAGTTCTTCTGTTTCTGGTGCTGGTACTACTCTTCACTTCCATAGTACAGGCAGCCTCTTCCAAACCAAACCTTGAGAAAATAACTTTTGTTCATTATGCAAAGGATCACAGAGGAAAACCAATCTGGGATGATACGGTAACGGATTATAGGCTCATAACTGGAGGAATTAAGTGGCACGTCACACCTGTGATGTACGAGATATCTACCGCTAACAAACCAGGATACTTGGATGATAATTTTATTTACAACGCTATCTCGGCAAGTTCAGAAACCTGGGATGATGCAACAGGCACAGAGCTATTCGACACTCCTATATCCACAACCAATCCTGTTATTATAGGAGATGGAAAAAGCACAGTTGGCTGGGGAGATCTTCAACCTGGCGTCATTGCAGTTACACAACTCCTGTACAATCCTGCTACAAAGGAGATAGTTGAGTTTGATACGATACTCAATACATATTATCCATGGGGCAATGCATCTGCAACAACAAATAAAGTGATGGATCTCCAGAATATAGCAACTCACGAGTTGGGTCATGCATGTGGACTGGACGACCTAAGACCACCAAAGGACGGTGAACTCACGATGTACGCTTACAGCGATTACAACGAGATAAAGAAGAGAACTCTGGGTATCGGCGACATCTTAGGAATACAGGAACTGTATGGAGAATAATTTTTTCCTTATATTTTTGATATGAAATCTTCATGCCATTAAAAAATCCTTAAATAACAAAATTAATAATTTATCAACATGCTCACTCCAGATGATCTCCCTAAGTATCATCCAGATTTTGTTAAAGAGTGTAAAAAATGTTGCTGGAAAGGAAAACCAATAATCGAGTATATTTCAGAGGCTATCAAACAACATGGTGGAGATAGAACAGCAATAAAATCTGCTGATTCTGAGATTCTCTTCAAATACTCAGATCTTTTGGAGTCTTCCAAAATTCTTGCTGCAAATCTTTTGGAAATAGGTTTAGAACCCCGTCATATAATACTCATGCAATTGAACAATACTCCAATGTTCTATCTGATTTGGTTTGCATTAAATAGGATAAATGCCATTCCTGTTCATTGCTTAGTTCCCCATAGATTAAGAGAACTTTCAGTTTGGGCTGAGAAAACATCAGCTGAAGGATATGTAGTCCCTGGGATATTCAAAAATTTTGACTACTATTTCTTAGCAGAAGAATTAAAAGATAAGTCACCAAATTTACAGTTCCTTTTTACAACCGAATCAAAAGAACGAAACGGATTTATTAGTATTCCAAAACTCTTGAAACAATCTCCTTCTGAGAAATTCTTAAGAAAATTAGAAGGGATAAAAGTCTCAGGAGAGGATATTGCCCTCTTTTTGCTTTCTGGCGGTACTACAGGTGTACCAAAGCTAATCCCAAGAACTCATAATGACTATGCATACAATATAGAGCTAATTGCTAGGAAAAGTATGCTTATACCCAACACTAAAACTTTAATATGCATACCTATTGCTCATAACTTCGCATTCCAGTGTGGTTTAGGTACATTATTCAATGGAGGTACGGTAGTTACAACTGATAGTACAAATCCCGGAAGCTTAATGAAGATAATCCAAGAGGAAAGAATAACATTTCTTCCAGCAGTTCCAGCTATTTTTATAAGAATACTCAATTCTCCAGAAAAAAAGAACTTCGATCTCAGTTCTCTTCAAATAGCATTACTAGGTGGTCAGAAATGCCCGGAAGATATAGCAAAACGCATTGAAATTGAGATTGGAGCAAGATTTCAGAATGTTTACGGAATGGCGGAAGGACACTGGATCATGACATCTCTCGAGGATCCAGAGAACATCAGATTTAGATCCTCTGGAAAGCCGGTGTCCCCTTACGATAAGTATAAAGTTATTGACACCACTACAGGAAAAGAGTGCCCTCCAGGAGTAATAGGAGAGATATGGGTAGCTGGGCCTTATACAATTCCCGGATACTATAAAGAACCTGAGAAAAACATCAAAGATTTCATGGAAGAAGGGATCTATAAATACTATAATCCCGGGGATCTTGTTTATTTGGATGAGAATGGGTATATCTATTATGTAAGGAATGGGTATATCTATTATGTAAGTCGCTCTAAGGATATAATCAACAGAGGTGGGGAAAAAATAGGTGCTGAGGAAGTAGAGAATTATCTTCTTCAGTATCCTAAAATAAAAGAGGTAGCGGTTATTGGAATGCCAGACCCAGAGTTGGGAGAAAGAGTATGTGCATACATTGTATTAGCAGAGGGACATAAACAGTTTGAGTTAAAAGAGCTTCAGGACTTTTTGGATAAATTAGGTGTAGCCAAGTTCAAATGGCCCGAAAGGATAGAGTTTGTGGATAAGCTTCCGACAACAGCTGTTGGAAAGATAGATAAAAAGGCTTTGAGGAAAGATATCGATAGGAAATTGAAGGAAGAATGAGTGAACTGCCCTACCGTTTACTGTAGGGCTTCCTGCTTCACAGAGAAGACTTGCCCATCAATTACCAGCTGAAATTTAACGAGGAGTAGAGGTTCTCCCCACAGGCTGATAGGGCTGTCCCAGCCCCCGCTCTAATATTCTATTAGTTGAAATATAGTCCCTCAATGGGTCATCCTTTGATAATCCTTCAGAGGTGCCTTTGAGTTCACCACTTTACGAGTAGCTCTTTCAGCCTTCTCGCAAAGCATCTGGATGAATTTATCCCAGGGGGGCATCCAGTATCTTCTGGGCAAGATTATGATTTCGAACTATGATTCTATCTGCAAATCTTCGACAAATCCAATATCGTAGTTATTGAAGTAGAATCTGCTGAGTTTGGGCAGGAAATCACATCTCCGTTTTATAAGCTTTTCATGAGTCTTTGCTAATCC
>WAJW01000221.1 GCA_015523685.1 Archaeoglobaceae archaeon | reverse complement strand
CTCCTGGAGAACCGGAATAACTTTTTCCCCCAGACCCCTCCGGAGGAACAGCGCCATCACATATTTGCCCTCGAACTCTTCCGTGAAAAGCTCAAATTCATCCGTGATCTCACCTATTCTCTCCGAAGGGTCATCCCTGATGATTCCAATGATGACGTCAAGTGATCTGTATCCCCCGAGAAGTTCAGGTGACAATCCCAGAGTTATCAGAGGGTTCAGATTCTCTCTCTCCTCCTCGAGGGATCTGATAGTCTCATCATATTTTCTTATTTTTTCGACAAGACCCGTGATTATCCTTTCAAGCTCTTCAACTTTGGAATCCGAGATTTTCTCTATTTCTGCAGTTTTGAATTTCCTTTCCGGCTCATACTCTCCGTTTCCTATGTAAGAGAGAATTGCCCTCATCGAAACCAGGTATCTGGAGAGTTTTTCTGCCCCCTTCAGGGGTTCGCCTATTCTGAAGTATTCATCATCTTCCGGGTAGTCCTCTATGTGAATCAGATTAAGATCATGGAGGATATCCGAAACATCTTCGAAAAATTTTTTCGGCCCCACCACGGATACCTTACACATCCGGACTGGTTTAAGCATTTAGCTCCCTCAGGAATTCGTTGTAAAGGAACTCCACAACCTCCTCAACCCTGCTTTTTTCTATACCTGTCATCTTCTCTATTTCTCTATCGCCTTCGGACAGAATCTTTTCTCTCTCTTTCTCTATCTCCTTTTCCGCTTTTTTCAGGATCTCGTTTTTCATCCTTTCGGCCTCTTTTTTTGCCTCCTCTATCTTCTTACTGGCATCTGCCCTTGCCTGGGCAAGAAGCTTTTCCTTTTCCTTCAGTGCCCTCTGAACCTCTTCTTCGATTTTATTCTCTGTCTCTTTAATTTTGAGAAGAATTTGTGTTCTTTCCATGTAGACTCACCGGGGTAAAGGTTGAAAAAAATACCCACAATGCATTTATAAATTTTGCTATTTTCAGCAATTTATACGGAATTTTAAGGGAAATTATCAGATCAGAAATCAAAAAGAATCACTTCAACCTCGTCTCCCTCTGAAAAACCCTCCTCTCTCTCATCCACAACCACAAATCCATTTGCTTTCACCATTGAACTTAAAATCCCCGATCCCGATGTCATCAGCGGTGTTACCTTTCCTGTATTGAAGTCATATCTGACCCTTGCATACGTTCTGTATCCAATTTTTGACACAACCTTTTCTCCGAGCCGTCCCCTGACTCTGACATCATCTCCAGTCTTTCCCAGAAATCTGTTAATCGCCTCTCTCAGAAAAACGTGGGCTGAAACCGCACACGCTGCAGGAAATCCCGGCAATCCCAGGACAGGATTTCCATCTACAGTCCCTGCAAGAGTTGGCTTTCCCGGCCTCAGGCCAACTCCCCTGAACAGAAGTTCTCCCATTTTATCAATTACAGATGTCAGATGATCTCTCTCACCCACGGATGTCCCGCCTGTAAAGACGATCAGGTCGTATTTACCCCCATTCTCATGAAGAATTCTCTCTATTTCCTCCGGCTCATCTCTCACGATGGATGTTGTTGTGGGCATTCCACCCCAGGCTTTTATGAATGATACTATCATTATCCCGTTCGATTCGTAAACCATCCCCGGAGGTAGATCTCCACTCTGCACGAGTTCATTTCCCGTTGGAACAACAAGGATTTCCGGTTTTTTCTTTACAGGCACCTCACTCAATCCCGCACTTTTCAGCATTGCGAGATCCTGAGGTCTAAGAATTCTTCCCTTTTCCAGAATTCTGTCACCTTCTCTGACATCCTCTCCTCTTTTTCCAACGTTTTCCCAGGGACGGACACTTCTGAAAATTCTCAGGAACTTTCCTGCTCTTTCCGTATCCTCAATTTTGATCACAGCATCAGCACCTTCTGGCAGGGCATCGCCAGTATTTACATACACGCACGTCCTCTCAGATACCCTGTCCGATATACGTAATAAGATCGGACTGGAGATGGATGCACCTTCCGTGTCAACAGATCTCACTGCAAATCCATCCATTGCACATCTATCGTAATGGGGTATGTCCATGGGAGATCTAACGTCCTCAGCGAGAACACGATAGAGGGCTCTTTCAACTTCAATAGTCTCTCCATCTTTTTCTCTGATTATTTTTAACAGTCTTTTTAAGGCTTCATCAACCGGGATTATCTCTTTCATCAGCTTTCCTCCTGAAACCGGAGGGAAAATCGCTATCTCATCTTTTTCGGTTAGATCTGATTTTGAAAGGTCCTTTACCGGGTTACCATTAACAAATATGTTCACATAGTCTCTGAGTTTCCCCTCTTCATCCAGTATATGGTCCTTTAAATCGGGAAATTCGGAACATATCCTTTCTATAACTTCCCCGAGATTTGAGGCGTGAATCTCAATCTCCCTTTTTCCTGTTATCTCTCTGAAACTTGCAAAGAATTTAACCCGTACCATGTGGTCAAGAAATCGGTTAAAGATTTTTATATTTTGTCCACCACATGTTCACTCTATCGGTTACCGATATACATATATACCGGGGAGACGGTTAGGAGAGGTCTGTGAGAGATGATGATATACCGGAACCTGAACCCCTGAGAGGTCTTTTAAAACTTCTCATCCTCAAAGAAATCGAAAAAAGAGAATCAACAGGATATGAGCTAATAAAGAGAATAGGCAGTAAGATATCAAAAGAGCCATCTCCCGGTTCTGTCTACCCTCTGCTGAGAGAGCTTGCGGGAGCGGGATTCCTCGATTTCAGAATCGAGGGTAATAAAAAGCTCTATTCCATATCGGACAGGGGAAAGGCAGTACTCGAAGAAGCAACGAAACGGGAAAAAGAAGCAATTCTGAGGAAAATAGAGGTATTAAAGGCGTCCGGCATTTTAAAAGAGGACGAAGCGGTTGAAATGTTTGAGTTTGTAAAAATGAAAAGAGAGGCATGGTTAAGGCTTTTCGAGATAGAAAACTGGTCGAAATTCATCAGTTTGGTTCTTGGGGCACTTGAAATATCCAGATCAGATGTTGAAGCAGTAATTGCTGATGCCATAAAAAAACTGGAAGAAATTGAGGGAGGTAATAAAGGTGAGTAAACCGGTATTTCTTATGCTGTGTATTGCATTTCTGTTAATTGCCACGCCGGTGAATGCCCTATCAGCCCGGATCGATTTCCATGTTGCGGTTGGCGGAGATGATGTTGTTCATCCGGGGGATGAGAAGGTCATAACGCTCCTGGTGGAAAACGATGGAAGGCTGACCGTAGTTCCCGCGAGAGCAAATGTCACCCAGCTCACCCAGATGCTGACGATGGTCAGAGATCTGAGTGTGGAGATTGAAGATGGGGCATCCCCCATTAAAATTAAATCTGTAAATCCTCAGTTTGTCGGGGACATACCTGCAGGGAGAGTTATAAGGGTTAATTTCAGAGTTGAGGTCCCTCTCAACGCGGAACCCGGAAGTTACACCATTCCGGTAAAATTGAAGTACACCACGGTATCATACGATCAGGACTTTTCAGGAGCCTACTTTTCGTATCATAAGGACCTCACGGATGTTAAATATGTAACACTCAAAATAGAGCGCAGGGATTATGACTTTGGAGTGATATCGGTCAGATCAGATCTCAGGACAGATCAGGAAGGTCTGGTGGATGTGATCATAGAAAATACAGGGAAAAATGACCTGTATGATTCAAATCTGATTCTGAATTGCAGTTATCCCCTCAGACCAAATCCAGGAAGCATATCGGCCCACATAGGTGACCTGAAGTCGGGAGATCGAGCTGAGGTTAGATTCAGAGTTTACGTGATGGACACCGCCATGGATCGGACGTATCCCGCAAATCTCCTTCTGACATTCAGAACTCCTTCCGGGATTGAGAGAGTTATGGCGAGGCCTGTGGGATTGAAAGTCTCTCACGGGGCTTCGTTCAGCATATTCAGCGTGAAAAGCTTCATCACTCCTCCAGATACCATTCCTCAACAGCGGAGATCACCCCTGAGCTCAGGTCTATCCTCTCAGTTACCCTCAAGGATTCAACTGCCTCAGCAATCCTCTCCTGTATCGGGACAGGGATACGCAGGGCTGAAAGTGCCCTCCAGAGGTTTTGTCTCCATCGGTATCAGGGATTTGAGCAGAAATGTGAGTGATGTTGTGGCAGTTCTGCATTTTGATAACCCATTGATTCGGGTTGAGAACAGTCCGGCTCTGGGGTCTTTAATTAAAGGGGATGTGAAACATGCCCTCTTTTATGTAACCTCCAGTGCTCCCCCCGGAAAATATCGCGGGTATTTACTCCTGAGATACATCAACGAGCTGGGTGATGAGGAGGTTAGTAAGAAATATTACGTGGAGGTTAATGTCAGTCCTCTTTCTCCTTTACGGGTTGAGAGTGTCTCAACCGAGAACCTCGGAGTGGGATTGAAGGGCAGTCTTGCCATTACGGTGCTGAATGAGATGAACGTGCCGGTTGATGAAGCGGTGTTTTATCTGATATCCCCTGAACCCTCCATCACACCTCTGAGTTCCTCCTCTTACGTAGGTAGAATTGATCCGGGCGAGAGCGGGATTGTCCGGTTCAGATTATCAGTTTCCGATGAAGCTTCTGCAGGGATTTACAGCCTGTATCTGATTGAAAGATACAATGCAGGGGATGCCAGAGATCTGGTATCCATTGAAGAATTTCCGGTGGTGGTTGGGTCGAAGAAGGTGCATTTTGAGATTCAGTCCATCCAGAGCAATCTCTATCCTGACAAAACGGGAGAGATTGTGATGAGTATAAAAAATGCCGGAGATCTCAGAGTTACAAACGCGGTTGTAAAACTGGAAGTCGCCCCTCCCCTTACAGTAGCGGGTGGGAGTGCTATCAGCAACATGCTCGGTCAGTCTCAGGCGGGAATGTATTTCATTGGAACGCTTAAACCGGGAGAAACCGCAAGTGCGAAATTCAGGGTTGATGTTGATAAGGACGCGGGATACGGAACCTATCCTGTGGTGGTGAGAATAGAGTACTACGATGATGAGGGTTATTCACACATCTCAAATCCGATCATAACCTCTGTTACGGTAAAGGAAAGGCCACTGATAACCCCGATAATGGCGGGTGCTATCGTTATCAGTGTATCCGGGTTGATTCTGGCGGTAAGTTTTATCCGAAAGAGGTTGAAGCGTGAAGGACAGAATTAACCCCTGGATATCGCTAATTCCCGTAATAATTGGGGTATTCATGGTGATGCTGGACACCAGCATACTGAACATTGCCCTTCCCGAGATAGCTCAGGATTTCAGAGCATCTGCATCTGACGTCCAGTGGCTTCTCAATGCGTATCTCATAACCCTCGTTGTTCTCCTGATCACCATGGGCAGGATCGGGGATATGGTGAGAAGAAATCTCCTGTACACAGGTGGAATGGCAATTTTTACTCTTGGAAGCTATCTCTGCGCTGAATCATGGAGCATAGGGGCGTTCGTTACTTTCAGAATTGTTCAGGCGGTGGGTGGAGCAATTCTCACGGGAAACAGCATGGCATTGATAACAGAACTTTTCCCTGCGGGAAAAAGAGGTGCGGCTATGGGAGTCCAGTCCATTCTCATCGCCTCATCCTTTGCCCTCGGACCGGTTGTGGGTGGATGGCTCACAACCCGGATGGGATGGCACTGGGTGTTCTACATAAACGTGCCCATCGGGATAATGGGGGTTATCATAGCATTACTCCTGCTACCATCCACGGGCCGAAGGGTGAGGGAACCCATAGATATCATTGGACTGATGCTCCTTGCAGTGGGCCTCGGGTTCTTCACTCTCGGGATCATACAGGGACAGGACTGGGGATGGAGATCTGAAAAGACCATGGCATCCTTTCTCATATCCTTTTCCTATCTCATCGCATTTGGTGTGAGAGAGATCACCTATGATCATCCGATTCTTGATCTGAGTCTCTTCAAAATCAGAAATTATTCCACAGGCATTTTGAGTTTGTTTTTCCTATCTCTTGGTCTTTCAACGTCCATGCTTTTGTTGCCGTTCTTTCTTCAGGGGATCAAGGGGTTATCTGCTGAAGAATCAGGTTACTGGATCCTTCCTCTTCCGATCATCAATACGGTAATCGCTCCCATGGCCGGCAGACTGAGTGACAGGATCAATCCCAAGATAATAATGTCTCTCGGACCGGTCTTCTTTTCAACGGGACTCTTTCTGCTGAGCAGAATTGATATGGATGTCAGATTCTGGGATCTGATCCCCATCTTTCTGGTTCTTGGAGGTGGAATGGGCATGCTCATGCCAGTCGCAATGAATGTGATGATGAGTTCCGTACCAATTCATAAAGCCGGGATGGCGAGTGGAACGATACAGACCTCAAATTCCCTGGCAAGGGCAATGGGTGTCGCTTTCGGAGGTGTGCTTTTCACCGGAAAGATGAACGATCTGATCCCGGGTTATGGCAATCAGATTCCTGGCCCGATGCAGATTGAATTCCTCAGATTTCTGGCCGGAAAGGGATTTCCGGGGCCGTTGGTTATGATCGTGGATTCTTTTATGAAGAGCTTACATCAGGTTTTTCTCGATGCGATTCCTCTTGTAATAACAAGTTTGCTTATAATTCTGCTGTTTTTAAAAGGAAGGGAGCATTTGAGGGTGATAGGGCGGACAGAACCGGGTGTTGAGGTTGCGGCATGAATACGAAGTCCACCGCTCTTCTTGTTGCAACCATGGCGTCCTTTCTTACACCCTTCATGGCCTCCTCAATAAACATAGCTCTTCCATCCATCGGAAACGATTTCAGGGCGAATGCCATTCTTCTGAGCTGGATTGCAACCTCATATCTTCTCTCTGCAGCAATGTTTCTCGTGCCGTTTGGCAGGATTGCTGACATAAAAGGGAGAAAAAGAATCTTTGTGGCTGGTATCTCTGTATATACTCTCTCCTCCATGCTCTCGGCCCTTTCTGGCTCTGTTGAAACCCTCATAGCTTTCAGGTTTGTTCAGGGAATCGGAGGTGCAATGATCTTTGGCACGGGTGTGGCAATACTGATGTCAGTTTTCCCTTCAGGTGAGCGGGGTAAGGTGCTGGGAATTAATGTTGCTTCTGTATACACTGGACTGAGCCTTGGTCCGGTATTTGGAGGATTTTTGACCCAGAATTTCGGATGGAGGAGCATATTTGAGTTAAATGTTCTGATCGGTCTGATAATCCTCATTTTCACATTATGGAAACTCGAAGGGGAGTGGGCTGAAGCCAGAGGGGAGAGTTTTGATGTTGCTGGCTCCTTAATCTACGTGGTTATGCTCGCATCCATAATGTATGGAGCTTCCGATGTGGAGTACGCCGGATTTCTACTGATTTTCGGTTTGTTATGTTTTGTCGCTTTTCTTATCCATGAGAGCAGGACAAACTATCCGGTACTGGATATCAGGCTTTTCAGGCACAATAAGGTATTTACCCTCTCAAATCTTGCTGCATTGCTCAATTACAGTGCGACCTTTGCAGTCACCTTTCTTCTGAGCTTTTATCTCCAGTATATCAAAGGTCTGACTCCCCAGAATGCAGGAATGATACTGATTTCACGTCCGGCGGTGATGGCCATGTTCTCACCAATTGCAGGATGGTTTTCAGACAGAGTTGAACCGAGGGTTGTGGCCTCCACCGGAATGGGTATAATAGCTTTCGGACTCGCAATTTTCTCCCGTATCGATGATAAAACCGCATTGGGCTATATCGTGTTATATCTCATGTTTCTGGGGTTCGGGTCAGCTTTATTCAGCTCACCAAATACAAACGCGGTCATGAGTTCGGTTGAAAGAAAGTTTTATGGAATCGCATCGGCCACCCTCGGAACAATGCGACTGACAGGGCAGATGCTGAGCATGCTCATCGTTATGTTCATTTTTTCCACACATGTGGGAAGAGTTGAGATCACATCAAATCTTTATCCCCAGTTGTTAACAGCGATAAAAGTCTCCTTTGGTATTTTCTCATCATTATGTGTTGCGGGAGTATTTGCTTCACTCGCGAGAGGGAAGATCAGGTAACGGGCTGGAATCATCCGGTGAACAGTTACCCCGGGCAATCTCAAAAAACACAGATGAAGGGTTTAGATTATAAAAATCAATCAATCACGATATTCGCATCCGCCTCCCTGTACTTCTGGATAATAAATGTTTTTATATAATCCCTTCCAGTTTTCAACTGAAATGAAATTCAAAAAACTGGTGACGGTAGAAGAAGCGAAAAGAATTCTTTCAGAAATAGAAATAAGGCCAGAAAAGGAAGATTTAAAGATTACTGAGGCTGTAAACAGGATAATTGCTGAAGATATCCTTGCTCCAATCCCCCTCCCTCCTTTCACAAGAGCATCCATGGATGGATATGCGGTGAGGTCTGAGTCAACAACCGGAGCGTCTGAAGCCTCCCCGGTTTATCTCAGAGTCACAGGTTCTGTTTCACCGGGCGCGATTCCGGATGTGAGAGTTGGGAAGGGCGAGGCTGTGGAGATATCAACCGGGGCGGTGATGCCAGAAGGTGCCGATGCTGTTGTTATGGTTGAGTACACGGAAAGAGACGGAGATATGGTTAAAATCAAGAGGCCCGCAGGGAAATGGGAGAATATCATGAAAGAGGGTTCAGACATATCCGAGGGCTCTCTCATTTTTAGAAAAGGTACAAGGCTTGATGGGATAAAGACAGGAGTACTTTCAGGGCTCGGAATCGAAAGGGTGAAGGTGTGGAGGTTGAAGGTGGGGCTGTTCTCAACGGGAGATGAGGTCATCGATATTTCACAGACAATAAGTCCGGGGAAAATCTATGACATCAATTCCTATTCGCTCTATTCTATACTCAGGTTAATCGGTGCTGACCCCACCATCATCGGCAACCTGCCCGATGAAATCACCATCCTTAAGGAAAGGCTGTTGAAAGAATCTGAAAACTATGACATGCTGATAACCTCCGGCTCCACTTCAGCTGGTAGAGGTGACCTTCTATACAGAGTGATTGATGAAGAGGGAGAGCTTCTCATCCACGGGGTCCAGATAAAACCCGGAAAACCGTTCCTTGCCGGAATAATTAACGGAACTCCCATAATAGGTCTACCGGGCTATCCTGCTTCAGCTCTCATGACCTTCCATGAACTCGTGATGCCCATTATAAGAAAAAGCATGGGTGAGAAATGGAAAGGCTGGAAAGTAAGGGGAAGAATTTTGAGAAAAATCGTCTCGGAAGGTCGAAGACAGCTTTATCCCGTGTTTGTCGTCAGGGATATGATTTTTCCGGTTGATAAGGGAAGTGGAGCCATAACATCCCTGAGCGAGGCAAACGGCTACATCGAGATTCCCGAAGGAGAGGAAGTGGTGGATAAGGGTTCGGAGAGGGAAGTTAAGCTCTTCACTCCATCCACCGGTGATATTCTCGTTGCGGGAGAGGATGTTCTTCATCTTGTTGAATCCGATTATATTGTAAAATATGTTATCTCTTCAGCTGAAAAAACCATGGGGATGATGATTGGAGGAGAACCTGATGTGGCAGTAATTCCTTCAGAATTTGACGATGGTTTCGAGGATTTCATCGCGGGTAGAGTTGAGGTAGAATGGGGATGGGTTGGTGATGGAAAGGTTGCTGAGTGGAGGGATGACACCGCTCTGGGGATGGAAACGGGAGGTTCAGGAGATATAATTCAGCATTTTCAGGCACTGTATTGGGTTAAAAAAGGGAAGAGATGCGCCATGGTCAGGCCATTTGCAGAGAGATATGGCCTTGATGTGGATGTTGAAGGGAAGGTTCAGTATTCAATTCTGGTGAATCCGGAGAGAAGGGATGTGGAAGAGGTGAGAAATTATCTTGATGATCTGAGGTCATCTGGATATCTGGAGCAGGAGAAATGAGATACGTTGCGAAACCCTGTAAGACAGAAAGGGCCTACGAGGTCATTCCGGAAACCAGGATGGAAATTGATGCCGAACGAATGGCTGAAAAGCTTGAGGACAACGGATACAGCATAATAATAAAGACGCCTCATATTGTTGTGGTGAGAAAAGAATACGAGATCTCAGTTTATCCGTCGGGAAGGATTCTTATAAAAAAGGTTGATGACAGGAAGGTTGCTGAAAGAATAGCCGATGAAATTTACGGAGTGATTTCATGAAGGTTCTGGCTCTGATTTCAGGTGGAATAGATTCTCCGGTATCGGCATACCTCATGCTGAAAAAAGGCCTGGAGGTATCATACGTGCATTTCGACAACCAGCCATTCACGGATGAGAGGCCAAGGGAAAAGGCCATCATGCTCGCGAATCATCTGAGAAGGTTTGGAGGGGGAAGTGAGTTCTTCATCATACATCACGGAATGACGCAGGCGGAGATTCTCAGAAATGTGAGCAGAAAGAGCACATGCATTTTCTGCAGGCGTTTTATGTACAGGATTGCTGGAAAGATAGCTGAAAAGATCGATGCAAAGGCTCTTGTGACAGGTGAGAATCTCGGTCAGGTGGCCAGTCAGACCATATACAATCTGAGAGCTGAATCTGAGGCCACCACAATTCCAGTTATAAGACCTCTCATAGGTTTTGACAAAACCGAAATCGTGGCTCTTGCAAAGAAGATCGGTACATACGAGATCTCAATTCTTCAGGGGCTGTGCTGTACCATAACACCGAGATATCCTGAAACAAGGGCGAGACTTGGAAAAATACTGGAAGAAGAAAAAAAGCTTGATGTGGAGGAGATAATCGAGGAGAGAATCAGAGAAATGGAGAAAATCAATCTTGTGCATTAGAATTTTAATTTTTTACTTTCAGTTTTACCACAGAAAATGTTAAGGGCAATACATAACAACTGTTTCTCGATGGAGAAAAAGGGATGGCTGATCGATGCAGATTACATCACGGAGAATGGAAAGGCGATTGTGAGGCTCTGGTGTAAAGATGAGAATGGTGAAACTTTTATCGCTCTGGATGACAGCTTTCAGCCCTATTTTTATGTCAAAGCCCCTCCCGGTGTGGACGAGAAGGATCTACTTTCCGTGCAGGCTGAGTACAGAAAAGAACCAATCTCACCTGTGAGGGTTGAGAGGGTCAGGAGGAGGGAACTGGGAACCGAGCTTGAACTCTTCAGAGTATATGCAGGACATCCCATGCATGTTCCGAGGCTCAGGGAAGTTTTTTCGAGATTATGTGAGGTGAGAGAGGCAGATATACCCTTTGCCTTCAGGTATCTTATAGATAATAATCTGAAGTGTTTTGGAGGGATTCGGGTAAAAGGGGAGGTAAAGTCGGATAATCCATTTACGATCCACGCTGAAGGTGTGGAATATGAGGAGAGGGAAGATTACCCACCTTTGAAAATTCTTGCTTTTGATTGTGAAATGCTCAATGAGTTTGGAATGCCAGATCCTGAAAAATCAGAAATCATCCTGATATCCATTAAAACCGATGAAGAGGAGATACTCCTTGAGGCGGAGGATGGGGACAGAGGGTTGATCCTTGAGTTTGTGGAAAAAATAAATGAGATTGATCCGGATGTGATAATCGGGTACAATCAGGACTCCTTCGACTGGCCATATCTGAGGGAGAGAGCCAGAATTAATGGAGTTAAACTGCGTGTGGGGCGTGATGGAAGTGAGCCCAAATTCACAGGTGGGGTGAGAAAGGTTGATGTTGCGGGAAGGCTCAACGTTGATCTTTACCTGATTGTGGAGCGCGATCTCGACATCAAAATAAAAACCCTTGACAACGTTGCAGAATTCTTTGGAAAAAAGATGGACATGTCCGATATAAGGGCCAAGGACATTTACAGTTACTGGGTTGAGGGGAGAAGGGATGAGGTCAGGAGGTATTCCCTTCAGGATGCCATACACACGTACGAGATAGGGAGAGACCTCCTCCCTCTCCAGTACGAGATGTGCAGACTTATAGGCCTGCCACTGGATGAGATAAGCAGGATGGGAAGGGGGAGACAGGTTGAGTGGCTGTTGACGAGAGAGAGCTACAGGATTTCCGAGCTCATTCCTTCAAAATCGGGAGATCATGTCACCTACGAGGGTGCATTCGTTCTCGATCCTGTCAGAGACCTCCACGAGAATGTCGTATGCCTCGATTTTGCTTCCATGTACCCTTCCATCATGATTGCATACAATATATCTCCCGATACTCTCACATCCGAATGTGATGACTGCTATGTGGCCCCTGAAGTGGGGCATATGTTCAGAAAAAGCCCGGATGGATTTTTTAAAAGGATCCTCAGAAACCTGATCGAGGCAAGAAGGGAAATAAAGAAGAAGATGAAGAATGTTCCCCTCGGCACAGAGGAGTACAGGATTCTGGATATAAGACAGCAGACCCTTAAGATACTCACCAACTCCTTCTACGGTTATACGGGGTGGAGCGAGGCAAAGTGGTACAGAAAGGAGTGTGCAGAGGCAACGGCAGCATGGGGAAGATATTTCATCAAAATATCAATGCAGAAGGCGAGGGATATGGGTTTTGACGTTCTTTATGGCGACACAGACAGCCTTTTTGTAAAGAAAGATTCCATGGGTCTGACTGAGCTTAGAAACGAGGTCGAGAGATTAATTGAATCTCTTTCAGATGTTCTGCCCGTAAAACTTGAAATTGATGAGTTATACAGGACGATCTTCTTTGCAGATAAAAAGAGGTATGCGGGTCTCACCCATGATGGGAGGATAGTCGTCAAAGGGCTCGAAATCAGAAGAGGGGACTGGTGTGAGCTTGCGAAAAAAATTCAGTCCAGAGTTGTGGAAATAATACTCAAAGAAAAAAGTCCCGAGAAAGCGGTTGATGTTGTCAGGGGTGTCATAAACAGGCTGAAGGATGGGGATGTTTCCATGGAAGAGGTTGTCATATACAAAACCCTCACAAAGAAAATCTCCGATTACGATTCAATGCAGGCTCATGTTAAGGCAGCCCAGAAAGCGCAGAGAATGAATCTCTTCTACCATACGGGCTCAAAAATAGGTTTTGTCATAGTCAGGGGTCATGGAAGTGTCAGTGATAGAGCGTATCCGATTGACATATTTGAAGAAATGAAGAAGGGCATACTTGTGGACAGAGAGGGAAGAAAATACAGGCTCGATATTGACTATTATATTGACAACCAGATTATTCCCGTCGCTCTGAGAATCCTCGGTTTTTTCGGTTACACTGCCGAGAAACTCAAGCAGAAACCATCACAGATGACCCTCGATTTTTTCAGTTAAATTAACTCGAATCAGTACTGGATTGTTGAATTAAATATCTGCTGGTAAATCTGCCATGATCGTAATTATGCTCCAGAACAAAATTAACTGTTGCATCGCAAATTACCACATGGAAAAACATGAAAAGTAAGTTGCGAGATGGCTCTTGCGGGAAGATGGAGACTGCAATTCTCAAAACTGCTTCTCATCAAAGCCCTCTAAGCAGGATTGAGCGCATTCCAGACAGAAGATGAAACGGGACAGGCAGGCTGCAGGTATGCAGAGCTCGATGAGTGGATCGGAAAGGATTTGAATATCTAAAACCAAGTTACGGATGAGGAAGACCTTCTGAACTCTGGTGAGAGAAAGAGGAGTTGAAGCCATTCTGGAAGAGAGACGACTGGTTGAACAGGGGGTGAAAGATTATCAAAGGGAAATCGGTGTGGGTCATTCTTTCAGGCACTTTAGCTAAATACTGGGGTTTCTGGAAATGAAGCAATGCAAAAGTCCAGGTGGTTATCCGGCAGGCCACCAGTGAGGAAGAACACAGGGTTTAAAGCAAATTCCTTCGGGTTCTGTGCAATAAATCATTATCCTGGATAACTCAGGTTACTGAAAACAAAGCGAGATACTGTCAGTAAATTGAGAGTGGTTTAACAGGTTTAGCGTCAGGCTGAATTATGCGAGGAAGCGGTTCTGCACATCTCTTTTTAATTCTCATCCTGGATTGAAGCTAAAATGAAGGGGTGGATTCGTTACATAGATTATCCATTACTTTCATTGTTTACCAAAACCTTATTCTGTCAGGTCATTCAATCTGTTATGGTGTCAGGATGATGGATGATCATGTCAGGAGAATACGTTCCCGGTTTGAAAGTGCGGGATATCAGATCGACGAGGATGAAATAAGACGAAGGCTAAATCTGCTCATAAACGAGTTCAAGGTTCCCGTTAATGAGGCGGTTCGCTCCGTTACAAATTACTTTTTAAAGGAACTGGATTTATCACCCGATAAGCTCGTGGCAAAGAGAGAAAGCCCGGAAGTGAAGATATCGGAGATAGATGAACCAGGCAGGTGGGTTACAGTCAGGGTCAAAATAGTTCAGCTCTGGGAATCAGAAAGTGAAAACATATCCCAGGTGGGTCTGGCGGGTGACGAGACGGGAACAATAAAGTTTGTGATATGGAGGAAATCCGGAAAGCCATCCGTTGAAGAAGGAAAAAGCTATGTTTTCTCCAATGTGGTAACGGACTCTTTTATGGGGAGGATGCAGATTAATATAAATAAGCTGAGTGAGATTCAGGAGATTGAAGAGGACATCCAGGTGGCTTCATCACAGATTGAGATTGTGGGAGCTCTTGTTGCAATCCAGAGCAACTCCGGATTGATTACGAGATGCCCCGAGTGCAACAGGGTACTGTCCAAGAACATCTGTCCCGAGCACGGAAAGGTGGAGGGAGTTTATGACCTTAGGATAAAGGGTGTGGTTGACAATGGTGAGAGCGTTTTTGAAGTGATACTGAATGAGGAAAATCTGAAGCATCTTACGGGAATGGATGTTGAATCTGCAAAAAAAATGGCTGAAGAAACTCTTGACCGGTCTTCTGTTCTCGATTATCTGAAGAATCTGCTTTTCGGCAGATATCTGAAAATTTCGGGGGCAAGACTGGGAAGATACCTGCTTGTTAATCAGGTGGATTTCATAACCTCCGTTGATACTGAAGAGCTTGAAAAACTCCTGGAGGTGGTGTGATGACCTTCAGAAGAGAGGTTGCGAGGAGGATTTTTGCAAGGGAATTCCGTGAATCCTCTCATATTATCAAAGGCGATGATCGCTATTCACCCCAGTATCTTCTTACCCCAACAGGTGCGAGATGTAACAGGATCTTTGTGGTTGGAACCCTGCTTGAGAAAGAAGACAGGGGGGATGGTGAGTTCTGGAGGATAAGAATTGCAGATCCCACCGGATCTTTCTCTGGTTTTATTGGAAGATATCAGCCTGAAGCCCTTAATTCTCTTGCAGATCTGGAGCCACCCCAGTATGTTGCGGTCACAGCGAAGATAAGTGTATTTCAGGGGGAGACGAGGACGTTACCCTCAATTCGTCCCGAAGAGATCTCGGCATCTGACTCCCTTTCAAGGGACCTCTGGGTTATAGAAACTGCAAGGCAGACCCTGAACAGAATACTGGCCATGGAAGCTCTCTCAACGGAGGATGCAAAACTTGCCCGAGAGATATATGGAACCGATACATCCATTTACAGGGAAATGGTGAGAAACGCCCTGGAAATTATAAAGGGTGAACTTGAGTTCGATAGGGAAGTGGAGAAGGATAAGGTGGAAGAAAAAGTTGAAAAGAAGGTTCCGGGAGATGAAATTATAGAAGATCTGGAAAAATTTCTCGAAGAGGAGGAGTTCGACCTCAGCGATATATAAATAAGGGATTATCATTCTGGTTGTAGGTGTAGAGACATAGGTTTCCGGGGATTTGAAAGGGGAATAGAAACCGATCCATCTTTTATATTGCAGAGCCCATTAATTTTTACCTGAAAGAAATCAGGGGTGTCCATAATGAAAGTTCTCGGGGTGAAGGATTGCTCGGTTGAGATGGCGTTCTGCCATCTTCGCTGTCCTTACTGTGTCCATATAATGGAGGATTATTCTGAAGTTTCCGTTGAAGAGGTGGCCAGAAAGCTTGAAAAATGTCAGTCTGTTTACATTGGAGGTGCAGAGCCCACAGTGCAGAAAACAGAGCTACTAAAGCTTCTTGAGTTGCTGAAAGGGAAGCGCATCACTCTTAAAACTGACGGCATGATGCCGGATGTTATAGAGAATGCATCCAAATATGTCGATAGATTTGTTTTTGAGATAAAAACTGATTTTGATGACATTAAAGGCATCTCCAGGCTGACCGGGTTGAATGAAGAAAGAGCCGTGAAATATGCGGAGAATCTCTTGAAAAGCATTCAGGTTGCAAAGGAAAAGGGAAAGAAGATCAGGCTCTGGGTGAGGGTTATTCCCGGTTATGTAACTGAGGAATCTTTAAGGAAAGCTTTCCGGAAGGTCGGGAAAGTGGATGAAATCCTCCTCTACCAGTTCCTTTCCAGAGAGGACTGGGACAGAGAGTTTGATAATGTGGAAAAACCTGAGTTCGATTATGTCCTGAAAATGGGAGAGGTGGCAAGAGAATTTGCTGAGAAGGTGATTGTTGTCGGAGATAGGAGGGTGACACTCTGACTGTGCTCAATGACCATGGGAATTTAAATCTGACAATCCATTAAAGCAGAGGCTTTAGAGGCCATCGTCCCGGATTTAAAAAGGAAAAAAGAAATGGACTTTACTCCATCTCAATTCCCTTCAACCATGGCATCATTTTTCTGAGCTCTTTACCAACCTTCTCAATGGGATGATTCTTCTCCATCTCTGCGAGCCTTCTGAAGGATGGCCTTCCCGCCATGTTCTCAAGAATGAGTTCTCTGGCGAATTCACCGCTTCGAATTTCCTCCAGAATTTCTTTCATTGCCTTTCTCGATTCCTCATTTATTATCCTTCTGCCTCTGGTCATTCCGCCGTACTGGGCTGTGTCAGAGACAGAGTACCACATGGCATATATGCCTCCCTCGTAAATCAGATCAACGATGAGCTTGAGTTCATGCAGAGATTCAAAATAGGCAACCTCCGGCTGATAACCCGCCTCAACAAGAGTCTCGAATGTCGCCTTTATCATCTCTGCAACCCCACCACAGAGATCAACCTGCTCCCCGAAAAGGTCGGTTTCGGTCTCTTCCGCGAATGTTGTTTCAATAACCCCTGCTCTTGTGCACCCGATCCCTTTTGCATAGGCCAGAGCTCTTTCTTTTGCCTTTCCGGTGAAATCCTGCTGGACTGCAATCAATCCGGGAACCCCCTTTCCTTCTTCATACATCCTTCTGACAAGATGTCCGGGGCTTTTTGGAGCTATCATCGTAACGTCAACGTATTCCGGGGGGATTATCTGTGCAAAATGTATGTTAAATCCATGAGAGAACATGAGCATATCCCCCTCCTTCAGATTTGGCTCTATCTCTTTTTTGTAAACCAGTGGTTGTTTGTCATCCGGAATCAGTATCTGAATGACGTCCGCCAACTCAGCCGCCCTATCAACCTCGTATACCTCGAAACCATCTTTTTCAGCCTTTTTCCAGGATCTCCCCCCTCTGTAAAGCCCGACTATCACATCCAGACCGGAATCCCTCAGATTCTGAGCCTGAGCGTGTCCCTGACTCCCGTAACCTATCACAGCGATTTTCTGTCCCTGAAGGACATCAAGATTCGCATCATTTTCATAGTATATCTTTGCCAAGTCAATCACCCTCTTCAAGATAAAATCCAGACATAAAAAAGATTTGTGTTTTTAAGGTCATATTGTGACAAAGTTTTCGAGAATTTTTTTGCATGTGTTATGGAGGTCATCAATGAGTTCCACAGACTTCTCGATCAGCTGTTTCCTTGTTTCAGCATCCATTTCATTCTTGCTCCACTCTCTGATGGTCTCCAGCGTCACCTCAGGATGGAACTGCACTCCTGTTGCCGATCCTGAAGTGAAAAACTGATTCCTTACAGTCTCTCCTGCATAAAGTAATTTGGAACCGGGAGGCAGGTCGAAAGAGTCACCATGCCACTGAAATACATGGAGAAGATCGGGCAATCCACTGCATACAGGATGACTTGCTATTTTTCTTATCCTGACCCATCCCCTCTCCTTTATATGGGGATAAGCTCTGCCCCCAAGAGCATCGGCGAGTATCTGCGCTCCAAGGCATATTCCGAGAACTTTTCCACTGTTCATCACAAATTTTCTCAGAAAGCTTTTTTCCTCTCTGAGAAAGGGGTATTTCTCCTCTTCATACGCACCCATCGGACCTCCTGTCAGGATGATATGTGAGTATGCCCCATCAATTCTCCCGGTCCTGTATATTTCTATGATGTCGTAGTCAATCCCGAGTGATTCAAGAATTTTTCCGATGACTCCCTCGTTATCTTTATCCGAGTGTATTACGATGCCCACGTACATGTTTCACGGGTGAGGGGAAATTTATAAAAAACTTTACCCCGATAATCTGAACCATGGGTGATACAAGGAAACTGCTAATCGAAAAAATTTGTAAGAAGTGTGAGTTTTATTCTGAGGACGATGAGGATCTTGAATGCTATGCGTTCAAGCTTGCAAAAAAACTGGTTGAGGAAAAAAAGCTCAGTCCTGATGAACTATGAGATATCCGAAACTCAAAGATTCTGTACTGAGGGTTGTGGAAGAGCCTCTTCTTTACAATTACGTGAGGGACGAGCTTTTCAGAATGGACGAAGAGGCCATCGAATTTTTGAGGCACTGCACGGGAAAAAACAGCATTGAAGACCTGAAATCTCGATTTGGAAATGATATAGTCGAAATCGTTGATTTTCTAACTGATGAAGGGTGTATTGAGGATCGTCATTCTCTTGAATCTGAAAAAGCTTTTCCTGCTGAAAAACTGTACACGCCATCCCTCAGGTATCTGGAAATGTACATCACAGACAGATGCAACCTCTCATGTGCTCACTGTTTCCTGGGGGATAAAACCTCAAATTATATGGATATCGGGATGTTTTCCGGCATTGTCAGGGAATTTTCTGAATTCGGTTTCAAACTTCTGATAACAGGTGGTGAGCCTCTGACACATCCGGGAATCTGGGAGCTTCTGGATATGATCAGGGCATATCCAATCAGGAAAATACTGCTGACCAACGGAACAATGATAACGGAGGATATGGCGGAGAGACTATCAAATTATGTTCATGAAATCCAGATAAGTGTCGATGGGGTAAAGAGAGGCCATGAAAGATTGAGGGGTGAAAACACCTTTGAGAAAACGATCAGGGGGTTAAAAAATGCCCTCAGGTATTTACCTGTCAGTGTTGCAACGGTCATCCATTCTGAAAACATCGACGAACTTGATGAACTCGAGTCCATGCTGGTTGATATGGGTGTGAAGGAATGGAACCTCGATTTTCTTGTAGAAACGGGCTCTCTTGAGAGGAATATTGAGCTCGTTCCTGACATGGATGATGCGGTTAGAGCATACAGCAGGTATGGATTTGGGGAGGGCATTCATGCGGGGGAGGAGAACCTCTCGTGCGGTGCCCATATGTGCTGCGTATTGCCCGACGGCAGAATAACTAAATGCGGTTTTTTTGAAACTCCCGCCTGGAGATTTGAGAATGGCGGTCTGCTGAAAGCATGGAAGAAAATAACCGAGAACTGCATTCCCGAACTTGAAAAGCTGGAATGTGTGGACTGCCCGTATGTTCTGGATTGCAGGGGAGGGTGCAGATTCAGGGCCTATTCTGATGGAGATTTCATGGGAAAGGATTATGTGATGTGCAGGGTTTTCGAATATCTTAAAAATAACCCCCTGAAACCCTAAGATTAATAAACCATTGCTGATTTTCTCGGAATGATGTCCAGAAATCTCATGGAAATGCTCAGGAGAAGAGGATTCATATGGGGTTCTTTTGAGATCTATGGCGGTATAGCAGGGTTTTTTGATTATGGCCCTCTGGGTGCGATGCTTCGGAGGAACATCGAGGATCTGTGGAGAAAGTATTTCGTTGTTGAGGAGGGTTTTTACGAGATAGACACACCTCTCGTTGGAATTGAGGATGTATTTGTGGCGAGCGGTCACGTGAGTGAGTTCATCGATGTTCTCATCCAGTGTAAAAAATGTGGAGCGGTGTTCAGGGCAGACCATTACATAGAAGAGAAAACGGGAAGGAAGGTAAATCCCGATATTGAGAGTGTGAGAAAGGCCATAAGAGAAGGGGACATTCGTTGTGAATGCCAGAATGAATTTGAAGACCCGGTTGAATTCAATCTTATGTTCAGAACTTCGATAGGCCCGGGAGGAAAGAAAACAGGCTATCTCAGGCCGGAAACCGCTCAGGGTATCTTCATCAATTTCCAGAGACTGCTGAACTTTTACAGGAACAGGTTACCTTTCGGTGTAGCTCAGATTGGAAGGGCATTCAGAAATGAGATTTCTCCAAGACAGGGGGTTATAAGGCTCAGAGAGTTCAATCAGGCAGAACTTGAGGTTTTTTTCCATCCTGCAGAAAAAAACCATCCCGGGTTCAAAAAGGTTGAAGGGGAAACTGTGAATCTTGTTACAAAGTTTGAAGAGGCCATGGAGATCTCACTCGGTGAGGCTGTTGAGAGAGGCATAATTGACAGTCCCGCTCTTGCATATTTCATAGCCCTGACAAAAAAATTCCTGGTTGATTCAGGGGTGGATGAAAAGAGGTTGAGGTTCCGACAGCACAGGGATGATGAGAAGGCCCATTATGCATCGGATTGCTGGGATGCAGAGGCCCTGACCTCCTATGGCTGGATTGAGATTGTTGGGATAGCAGACAGAACGGATTATGATTTAAGGAAGCATATGGAGTACAGCGGGAAAGATCTGAGCGTGTTCATCCAGTATCCTGAACCTGTCAGAAAGATAAAGAAAAAGGTCATTCCCAGAATGGATGTTATCGGTCCAGAATTCAGGGAAAAGGCGGGGAAGATTTCCAGGGCACTGGAGAACTTTGAGTACGGAGGAGAGGACAGGATAGTTCTGGACATAGATGGCGAGAAAATTGTTCTCACAGAAAAGATGTTTGAGGTGAGGGAAGAGGAGGAATTGATCACGGGAGAGCGGGTTCTCCCGCATGTAATTGAGCCCTCATTCGGAATAGACAGGATATTTTATGTGATACTGGAACACTGTTATGAGGAGGATGTGGTGGATGGAGAGCGGAGAAGTGTTCTGAGACTGAAGAGGAGGATGGCCCCCGTGAAGGTTGCAGTTCTTCCTCTTCTCACGAAAGAGGATATGATAGATGTTGCTCTTGAAATCAGGGACGAACTTAAAAAAGAAGGCATCTTCTCCGAGATGGATGATTCAGGAAGCATTGGCAGGAGGTACAGAAGGTTTGATGAAGTGGGAACCCCCTTCTGCGTTACAGTGGATCATGAGACCCTGAGGGAAAACACCGTTACGATAAGGGACAGGGACACAACCTCCCAGATAAGGGTCCACAGGAAAGATCTGGTGGATGTTCTCAGAGAGCTCATCTACAATGAAAGAGATCTGATGGACTTTGGAGTTGTTGTAAGGAAATGAGGGGAGAGGTGGTTCGGAAGTCCATTCATCTTCTTGGCCTGACCTATATCCCCCTCTACATCTATCTTCACAGGGAAATGCTTGTATCAGGCCTGTTTGTGGCTCTGTGCCTGTTCGCCTTCATTGATCTGTTGAGGTTCATGGGAATCTTCCGGTACCCTGATTACGTTATGCGGAAATATGAGCACAGCGATTTTGGAGGGCATGTTTATTTCATTTCGGGAGCTCTTCTAGCAACGATACTATTTTCGAAAGAGATTGCAATGCTATCCATTCTTTTTCTGACCCTTGGAGATGCTGTCTCAGGAGTTGTGAAGAGAATTGCATCTCCCGTGTATGGATTGATCTCCGGCCTGATTGCCAGCCTGGTATCCGGTTCGATACTGATTCGTTTAATTGGAGATCTTCCTCTTGAAGTCCTGATATCTGGGTCAGTTATTGCCATTCTACTGGATTATAAACCAGTCAGAATAGGTAAGAGATACTTCAACGACAATCTGACCATTCCTGTGATATCGGGGCTTGTGATGACCGCAGTGATGCACATCACGTAAAACTTTAATATTTAATTCCCTGTTGAAGTTTCTGTGAATACGTTCGCCATAATAATTTTAACAACGGTGGGTGTGAGTTTAATCTCCCTTGCAGGGATTCTGACCCTGATTCTAAGGGAAAAAACCCTCGAAAAGAGTCTCATCATTCTTGTTGCTTTTTCAGCAGGGGCGTTGATGGGTGGAGCTTTTCTTCACCTGATTCCGGAAACCATAGAGATTGGAGATGGTTTGACCTTTGAATATGTGCTGATCGGTTTCATAGTATTCTTTCTCATAGAGAAAGTGCTGAGATGGAGACACTGCCATGAATCCGGCTGTGAGGTGCATTCGTTCGCTCTTATGAACCTTTTTGGCGATTCAGTCCATAATTTTCTCGACGGCCTCGCAATTGCAGCGGGTTTCACAGCG
>WAJW01000220.1 GCA_015523685.1 Archaeoglobaceae archaeon | reverse complement strand
CTCCAAGGGCATCAGAAAGCTCATGTGCAAGATCGTCTGAATCTATCCCTCCTTTCTTGTATACATGGAATATATTCTTTGAATTCTCTATTTCATCCCTTGAGAATTTTTTTCCTGCTATTTTTTCCATTTCCCTTACCTTTTCCTCGGAAATGCCCACATTCGGCCTTGGAAGTCCGGCAAGATAGAAGCATCTGTCCAGAATTGCCGGAGCCTCTTTGCCGAACTGTCTGTAGATGTGGGAATCATCAACGATCAGAGGGTTGATAACCTCTCTAAACCCGAGCATGAGATAAGCTGTTCTCAGCCTGTTAATTGTCCTGAATACCGGGTGCTCCTCTCCCAGGGCCAATCCTTTCATGGGGTACCGTTCGGAGAGTTCAGGCTCTGACAGTATTTCCACACCTCTGAGCCAGGCTCTTTCAAAATCTTTTTTCGTAAGTTTTTTGAAGTCATCAACGTTGAATTTCATGAAACATCTCTCCAGCCTTTTAGAAGCTCTTCCATATGAACTGCGAGAACGTAATGGGATTTTGTCCTGTCTATGATTGCCCTTGCTCCATCAACCTTCTTTCTCAGCCCCGGAATCATCTTATCAGGTAGATCGAAAATAACGAGCTCGTCGAATAGTCTCTCCATTATCTCCAGAATCCGTCCTGCTTCCTTTAAATCTTTTATCTTTATAAGTTCAAGAACATATCTCCTTAATTCTCCAATAAGGTCTGCCATCCCCGTCAGATATGGTTCGGGTTCAACCTGAATCTCCTCAGGAGATGGAATTGGTCTGTTCTGAACTATCCTGAGAAGTCCAGTTGCCTCTGTCAGCTCCTGCTGGCACGTATATGAGATGGAATGAAACATTTCGGGTAATCTGCTTTTATATTTCCTCAATTTTAAATTGAGTGAGAGCGCTCTGTTGATAAGTTTCTCCGCTTCCACGGTATCTCCTCTATGCACTCTTCTGGTTGATTTTGCACAGAGACGGTTGATTTCTCTTGTCAGTGAGAGCAGTTCCTCCCTCAGCTCCTCTTTTTCTTTGAGGGTCCCGTAGATTCTCTCCATTACAGGGTTAATCGGCATCACCTCTCAAGAAGCACCACCCTGCTCGGTTCGGATTCATCGACTATTCTGTACCCGGAGAATTTTGAAAGCTCCTGTGAAAATTCAGCTATTTCCATATGAGATGGCATAGCTGACTTATCCAGCCTTCTCCTTGAATATCCAAGATGCATGTATGCCTTAACCTCCACAAAATCAGGAGAGGCCATTCTGATCAATTCTGAGTATTTTTCTGGATGGAACATATTGAAACCTTTTCCAAGGGTCATTCTGAGGACTGTACGACAGTCTTTTTCCCTCATTATTTTAAGGGTCTCGATAAACCGTCTCCATTGATCTCTCGAAGGTCTCTGAATCCGCATGTACATCTCTCTAGAATAGGAGGAAAGGGACACGTAGAGCTGGGTGGGGTTCACCCTTTCCACCATACCGGGGTTTGTTCCATTTGTTACGAGAAATGTGGTCATGCCCCTTTTTCTGTATTCCTCAATGAGCGTGGGGAGAAAGGGATAGAATGTGGGCTCTCCTGTTAGTGAGATTGCAACATGTTTTGGATCCATTGCCTCAGCAAATTTTTTGAGATCTGTTTTGCCGGAGCCCTTGAATCCCGAAATCAGTTTTCTCTGTGCTTCTATGGATTCCTCACATATGGTTTCAGGAGGATCCCATCTATCAGGAGATTCCATCATTTCGGCCGGGCGCCAGCAGTACACACAGAAGTTGTTGCAGTATCCTAAAGGTGTCATCTGGATACATCTATGGGATCTGATACCATAGAATTTCTCCTTGTAGCACACACCCTCATTTCTGAGTGATTTCCTGAGCCAGAGACATGTTTTTACGAATCCGTGTGACCCCACTCTGGCATATCCCTTAAGCTCTTCAAGGCCTGACATCCCTTCCCGCATAGGAGGAAATACAATAAATACTTACTCCTCTTCAGTTTCGATTGGCAATCCTTTCAGAGGGGTAAAGATTTAACCTCAGGTGTTGATTTATCTATGTGCTTGAAGTCAGAAAAGTGTCCAAGATCTACGGACGTGTTGAGGCTTTGAAGGATGTCAGCTTCAGGGTGGACAGGGAAATAATCGGTATTGCGGGGCCAAATGGAGCGGGAAAAACAACTCTCATGAGGATTCTGGCCACACTGGTCTCTCCTACTGAGGGAGAGATTGTGTACACTTCAGGCAATAATAAGATAAAAGAGATCATGGGATACGTTCCTGAAAAAATTGCATTTTACTGGAACAGAACCGGTTTGGAAAATCTGGAGTATTATGCCAGTCTGTACGGAAAGAGCATACCCTTTGAGCTTGTTGAGATGTTTCATCTCAATAACAGGCTCAACATGAAGGTAAGGGAATACTCGAAGGGAATGGTACAGAAGCTTGGAATTGTCAGGGCTTTTATCCCATCCCCCCAAATTCTCATTCTCGATGAACCCACTTCAAATCTTGATGACAGAGCCAGAGCTGATTTTTTAAGTTTCGTAAGGCAATACCCCTCTGATGCCATCGTGGTCTCGTCACACAGACTTGATGAGCTGGAAATGATCTGTGACCGGATAATTTTTCTCAACAGAACCATAGCTGGAGAAATTAAGCTCAGGGAAAAGAAGTTCATGAGGTACAGGATTGTTTTTGAGAATGAACCTGAAGTCTCTCCTGAGGAATTTGGGCTTGAAAGGATCGGGAGTGGTGAATATGCCATCACAGTGAGGAAGAGGGAGGAAATACCATCCCTGATAAAAGCTCTTGTTGAAAGTGGAGCCAGAATTGTTGAGGTCAGAGAAGAAGATAAACTCACCGAGGTTTACAGGAGGTTCATGAATGAAATTTCTGATAATAGCTAAATTTGAGCTTTCAGAAATCCTGAGGAATTATCAGATAATGCTTCCTGTCATCATTCTCCCTCTGGTTGTTGTGACGGTTGTACCACTTGCTGGAACTCAGTTCGGGGAAATATCCGGATTCATCGATGTGTACCTGAAATCGGCCTTTCTTCCCATCTTTCTCATGATTCCAGTTTCACTCTCAGCCACAGTGTGTGCAGATAGCATAGCTGGCGAGAAGGAGAGGGGAACGATTGAATTTCTGCTTTCTACTCCTGCAAATATACTGGAAATAATAGCGGGCAAAGCTATTGCAGGCTTTATAATTTCTTACGGTGTTACAGTTCTTTCCTTCGTTGTTTATGCGGTAATGGGTCTGAAACTGGGGTATACCATCGACTGGGATATGTGGGCCATCGCCCTTCTGATTCTATCACCTCCTCTTGCCTTTTTCGGAATTCTGGCCATGGTGTTAATCTCATTCTATGCGAGGGGTGTGAGGGAAGCCCAGCAACTTGGAATTTTCATAATTCTTCCCATGATCGTCCTGCTGATTTCCACGATAACCCGGAAGTTCATATTGAATGAAGAAAATATGACTATTCTTGCCCTGATGTTCTACGGACTGAATGCCATATTGCTTTCCGTGGGAAAAGGTATT
This sequence comes from Archaeoglobaceae archaeon, assembly GCA_015523685.1. Taxonomy (GTDB): domain Archaea; phylum Halobacteriota; class Archaeoglobi; order Archaeoglobales; family JdFR-42; genus WAJW01. The sequence continues at coordinate 1,801 of WAJW01000220.1, read as the reverse complement.
CTGAACCCGGAGAAGCTTTTAACCGGGTGATGGATTGGATTATCCTGTGATGGTCAGCAATCTCCGGAAATGAATGGGGAATGAGTGTTTAGTTAATTATTTATCTATCCTTACTATCGAATTACCTCCATGGAACGCGATGAAAAGCTCGTTTTCATCCTGATTGTCATTATTGCTGTAATCCTGAGATTCCTGTTCCTTACCGAGAGGCCAATGCATCATGATGAGAGTGTTCATGCCTATCTGGCTTACTGGATTTATAAGTACTTCTCTTACACCTATGATCCCGCCTTTCATGGCCCCTTTCTCTACTATTCAACTGCTTTCATGTTCTATCTTTTTGGAGATTCCGAATTTATAGCCAGACTCCTTCCTGCCCTGACAGGTGTTGCTCTCGTTATACTCCCCCTGTTTCTCAGGAATTTTATAGGTCGCTCATATCTCTACATGTCCCTTCTTCTCGCCATCTCCCCTTCGTTTGTATACTATTCGAGATTTCTCAGAAATGACATTTTCGTCAGTTTTTTCGTTCTCTCAGCCTTCATATCATATATGTATTACAGAAACTACAGGAGCCAGCTTCACGGATCGCTTGCAGTTTTATTCATGGCCCTTGCCTTTTCTTCAAAGGAGAACGCGTTCATCTATGCTTTCATCTTCCTCAGTTTCATTGCTGGATACGGATTATATAAAAACAGATTAAGGTATTTCAGAGATCTGTTTGAATCACTTCCCGTGTTTTTACCCGGCATTTTGTTATCAGCGGTTCTTCTCGTGGTTCTCTATTCCTCTTTCTTTACCCATCCTGAGGTTCTCAGGACAGCAATTCCCGATTCAATTTCGCACTGGGTCAGGATGCACGAGGTGAAGGATCACTACAAGCCACCCTATTATTACTTTGCTCTTTTACTGCGGTATGAATTTCTCATATTTCTTGCCGGATGTGCCGGGATTGTTTATAAACTCAAAAGGAAAACGGATGGGGTGTTCTGGTGGTTTGTGATTTACTGGGCTATCCTCAGTTTTATTGTTTACACATACCTGAGTCACAAAGTTCCCTGGCTACTGCTTCATCTCTTGCTTCCGCTCTCCCTCACTTCAGCCATAGTTCTGCAAAAGCTTTCAGAAGGAAGAGCGAGGTATGTGGTGTTCGCCCTTGTGGCAATTACCCTGATCCTTACGATAAACGTCAATTTTGTAAATTATGAGAACGATAAGGAAGGTTTAGTTTATGTTCAGACAAAATCAGAAACTCTGAATCTGGTTAATTTTCTCAAAACAGGTGTGAAGAATGGGACATCTGTCATGATATCAGAGCCTGAATCGGATTACTGGCCTCTTCCATGGTATTTAAGGGATTACAGGGTTGGTTACTCCATTAAGCTTCCAGATGAATTTCATGGACTGCTTGTCGTTTCAGAGAGAAATGTGGAAAAGGCAATCAAAAAATACGGAGAACGGCCCGTTACCAGATACGAGATCAGGCCCGGGCATTATCTGTATCTCCTTGACCTGAGGTAGTTCATCCCCTGTGCAGATGTATGTTCAGGAATCCCTCAGCATGGCATTCTGTGCAGTATATCCCTCTCGACAGATGTATCTTTATCAGATTTCCATTGCTGGGTTCCAGAGGATTGGGGAATCCGTGACAGACTTCACACACAACATGACCTTCCTGAGCTTTAGGTACTTTAGGTGGCACACCATGACACGTCTTGCAGTCCAGATTTATCGTTCCCTTACCCACATGAATCTCATGCACCTTGCTCCCATGGCAGTTGTAGCAGTACTTCCCACCCTC
>WAJW01000219.1 GCA_015523685.1 Archaeoglobaceae archaeon | reverse complement strand
TTACAGAGGTATCATTAAGTGGTTTCTACTCATAATTTCTATTTGATCCCCGGTAATGAGTAATAATTCGTGAGAATGGGAGACAATACTTTAATACGATAAGACCAAATGCCGGAATTGTTCATGGATGAGATGGGAAAGAAGATTCTTCAGCATCTGTGCAATACCCACTCATATAAGATCCTGGTGGCATTGATGAATCGTGAGATGTCTGCGGGAGAACTCAGCGAATACTGCAATATTCCACTACAAACAGTGTACCGGATTCTGAAACAGCTCGAAGAAGACAATCTGGTAAGAATCATCAGAATGAAGCTGGACAGGCGGGGGCATCATTACAGAATATTCAAAGCCGATATCAGCAAAATTCTCGTTATGATAGATGGGAACGGTCTTGAGGTCAAACTCATTGAAGAGGACAGAGCAGATCGTCTTGCATCCATGTGGAAAAGCCTCAAAGAGGTGAGATGAATGGCCCATACCCCTTTACATGCAATACTCATGATATTCAAAACCGTAAGTTTTCTTATAGGGATGTACATTGCCCTGCTGAGCTATCGCTCATATGTTAAAAAATCTGATGCTTCCATTCTTTATCTCGGAGCCGGATTTGCTGTGATCTCATTTGGAGTCATTATAGAAGGAATACTGTATGAAGTCCTCCTTCTGGATCTGACCACTGCTCACACAATCCAGAGCATTATGTTCACCATCGGAATGATTCTAATTTATCTCTCTCTGCGAGCCAGATAGCCAGATTCGCCTCGCAGATCCTCCCGTTATTTTTATTAAGCCAGTGTATGGATGCACTACTTGGAAATTAAAGTGAGAACGTAATTCTGACTACCTGTTGATAAGACTTCTCACATCAGGTAGATGGGAAATTGCTCCCGTTATGAATGCAAACCCGACTACAAGACTGAAAATTGCAGTTACGAGGGCAACTGAGTGATACAGTTTTGCTCTGTTTGAAGACTTCACATACCCGTATGCACTGAAAGTCCCCATAAGGGTGTTGGTCGTTATCAGTCCCGCAGAGTACACCACAATCAGAATTCCAGCGAGATCCTTTCCCGCAATCCCAGCAGTTATAGCCATGGCAAAAAGGATCATCTGGGATGGAGTCTTTGCACCTATGCCATGGACCATACCTATGACAAAGGAGGCAGTATTTCCATATCCATCTCTGAGAACACGATAATATTTCCTTGGTCTGCCCGTAATTTTAGCCTTTATAAAGCCCCACGTATTCAGGATTCCATTAGCCAGAAGTGCCCATCTTGGCAAAAGCCTGAAATGCCCGTCCCTTCGCATGTACATGGAATAGATCACATACATCCCGAGTAAAACCAGAGTGATACCCACCACAACCTCCATAACACTCTCAATACTTCCTGGAAGAGTTAACCCTGAGAAAAGAATTCCGAGGGCTATGAAAGATACCACACCTGCATGGCCAAGCCCATAAAGGAAACTGTATAGAATTCCCCTCTTTATGTCATCCTGTGTACTTGTTATATCCGTGATCGCTGCTACATGATCCCAATCAATGCCGTGCCTTATCCCCACAGCAAGGGCAGTTATTATCACCAGAGGCCCGGACAGTGATTCAAACACCACCATTCATTCTCCTTTTTTCTTGTATTAATACTTTGATGATAAATCACATCATGTGTTACTCATACCATATAACTTAATAACCATAGATAAAGATTGTGTAAAAGATCCAGATTTGGAAACCAAAAATCCTTCAGATTTGATTTTCCAGTAAATTAATGCGGAGAGCGGAGATTCAACATTTATCGGTAAAATATACCCACATAACGTTTTATAGTAATTTACCGAATTTTTATGATCCAAACGTCTCTAATTTTTTCTGAAATTTAAATCCAAAATTTCATCAATAGAGAGCTGAATAAGAATTACGGATGGATCAGTACTAATATTTTTGTTCCTTTCCATATTTTGTTGTTCCTGCACCACAATGGCAACTCCAGTCATGGATCATTCCTTCCTCGAATAGTCATAAAATCCTCTACCGTCTTTATCCCATATCTCTCCAGCAACCTCTTGGATTCATATTCGTTGAGGACACGCTTACCGCTCATCGTGTATCCCCGCGATATTTGGTCATTTTATGTTTCGTTCATCGTTTTAATAATATATCATCTATCCTGAGTAGAGATAGTGCAGTTTCGCAAGCAATCGATAGAATTGATTTTTTTATTTCATATGGTTCTATAATACCTTCTTTTGCAGTATCCACAATACATCTGTTAACTGAGTCTATTCCAAACCACCCATCGTCTTCTGTATGCTTTTTTAATAACTGCGGATAGACATCCATCCATTTCATACCTGCGTTTTTTGCCAAAACAATAGGAATGCCCAGCAGACTTTCTGAAAATTTTTCTATGACTATACTTTCCCTCCCCCTCATACTCAATGCATATTTTTTGAGATACATTGCTAATTTAAATTCCGTGCTCCCTCCACCTCCTACAAATTTGCCACATTCCAATAATGATGCTCCAGATCTAACCATGCTTTTCACAGCATCTTCTTCAATCACAGATGAACCCATTACAAGAATTGATACAGATTTGGGGTTCTGACACCCCTCAACGAAAAGCCTCCATTCACCATTTGGCAGGAATTTTTTCCATTCAATCTTTCTTGCATAACCTAAATCCCCTTCTCTAATATCTTTGATGGAATTTACGATTTTTCCACCAGTTGCATTTGCAATTCGTTTTAAATCGGAAAGAGGAATGTTTCTTGCCAATAATATCCCTTCTTTCGCAAAGTAATAGTCAACATTTACCCTTCTACCACATAAGACTGCATTAACTCTTAAACTCTTAAATTTTTCAATTATCTCTGATATTCTCTTCTCTTCGTACTCATATAAACTTCTTAATTCATTTTTCCCTCCAATTTTAACTACATATTTCATTCTTGGAAGATCAACTTCTATTGGACAGTTTAATAAAGCTATTTTGGCATTTTCAACTCTTTTTGGAATTTCAGGATGGAGATTTCTAAAATCGTATGCTGGTTCAGTGACAATCCCATCAATAACTCTTGATTCCGATATATGTGAAACCCTATAGGTTTTAACATCCACATTTTCAATGTCAAATTTATCTGAATCTGATCGAACTTTTTCTATGGCTTCATAAACAATATCTACAAGGAACTCATGGTTTCCATATGCCCCTACACCATCTCCAAGCATTGTTGATCTGATCACATTTCTTAAAATATTTTTATCGTTTGAATATTGAAAAGCAAGTTTTGACGCTAAATTCAGTAGTCTTTTGTATCCAAGCTTATATCCATTGTAGATTTTTGGCAAACTCACTCCCATATCAATTAATTCCATGGCTTTCATAAGGAAATGTCCTATAAGAATAGCCACAGACTTTGTTCCATCTCCACAGACGTGTGCCTGACTCTTAATTGCACCTTTTAGGAGTTTTACAACATCATTACCAAGTTTAATGTTTTCTACAATCTTTTCGCCTTTTTTTGTAACAGAGATTTTCTGCATACCATTTTTATCAATTTCAGATAAGATCTTACAAAATCCAGTGGGACCAAAACTGTTCTCAAATATAGATGCTAAAAATAACACCGGATAGTAAATGTCATTCTTTATTTTAGATTTATCCATCCTAGTTGACATCCTACTTATCCTAATTCACCAGGGCCCTGGCGAAGTTCTTCTCTGGATTTAATCCACAATTTAGGCCCTCCAAGTACTTTCTTGATATCAATCCACTTCTTCTCCAAAACATATGACCTGCCGGCCAATACATGAAGTTCCTCAGGATTATCCATACCATCTGGTGATGATGATATAACTGCCTCTACAACTTTATATCTGTATTCGACTGGATCACGAATGTAGTATTTCCTCAGCTCTCCATCTACGATCTCATCCTGATCAACCAAGTATGCTTCCCACTTAACGCTTTCCCATTCTTTCTTATCGTTCATAAGGGTCACACCTCCTTGTTTAAACTGTATTTTTCTGCTATTTTCTTTGTTTTCTCCTGTATTTCTTTGGGATACATATCCTCATTTCTCCAGGATACAGGCATTGGAACCTCATAGAAAGGCCATCTCTTTGGCCAATGAGTGTCTATAACTATCCTATCTGTATTTTCACCTTCAGCATTTCTTTGATCTGGCGATACTATTGGTAAAAGGGGAGAACTAAGTGCCTTATAAAACAGAATTTTTCCCTCAGCTGGATTTGACCTAGTTGCAATTGCATGAATTATTCGCCATGGATCTGTAGGATCAACATCTGGCGGAACAACAATTAAAAGTGTGTAGTACTGACCAAATTTCGGGACAGCAAAAACTGCCTTGGCAATCCTAGTCGCAATCCCTCGTACAGGGGGCGCCTGTACTATAATAACTTGGGAAGCGCATTCGAACGGCAGATAAACGCTCTGATATGGAACTCCAAAACTTTCTAGAGTATGCCTTATTGTTGCAGCATCAGCAACACACGAACAGACATCTGAGTCGTCAACAGGCATACCCATGCTCGAAATTGGATACCAT
>WAJW01000218.1 GCA_015523685.1 Archaeoglobaceae archaeon | reverse complement strand
GATTTCATTTTGATCTTTCCGTTACGTAATAATATTCCCCAGCCTCTTTCTGTTCCCTGTCAAGCCTGGAGCCGAGCTTATTCACCCTCGGTCTCCTCGTATCCTCATCCCTTCTGAACGTAATACCCATCTCCTTGAGGAACAGATTCATCCCCTCCCTCATCTCGAAAGGCCCCTTCACCTTTCCATGCTTACCCGGTTCACCTGAAAATACCATCAGTCTATCACTGAGAAGGTCGATGAGATACACATCATGGTCGACAACCATCATGCTCTTTTCCTGGTTTATGGCAAATCTTCTGATCACCTTTGCGGTCATTGTTCTCTGCTCAACATCAAGGTGAGCGGATGGTTCATCAAGGAGATAGAGATCAGCCTCCCTCAGCAGACATGCAGCTATGGCGACCCTCTGTAGCTCACCCCCGCTCAGATCCGGAATGCGGGAATCCATCAGCTCTTTCAGCTGTAAGGGCCTTATAATCTCCGTATCGTAGTAGCTGGATGTTATGAGGGGGTTAATGGATCTGAGAAAGGCACCAACCTGCATGTCCACATCCGCTTTTATGTACTGGGGTTTATAGGATATTTTTATGTCCAGATCCAGCTTTCCATCATCAGGCTCGAGAACACCTGCAAGTATTTTCATGAATGTGCTCTTTCCCGTGGCGTTCGGACCTACAATTCCCAGAGTCTCCCCTTTTTTTATCTCTCCCCCGTGAACCTCAAGGCTGAAACCATCGTAGCTTTTACTGAAAGATGGGTACTCCGCAAAAGGCTGGAGTTCTGAGCTCTCTCTTGGTGCCAGGAGATCGAACTCTATTGGCTCATCCCGAATTCTTATGTTCTCCTCCGGAAGATACCCTTCGAGATACTGATTTATTCCTACCCTCGCTCCCTTGATTTTTGTGATGACACCGAAAACTCCCGGAGTCCCGTAGGATATGTGGACGAAATCAGTGAGCATGTCCAGGATCGCGAGATCATGTTCCACGATCAACACCGGATTCCCCTTCGAAAAATCCCTTATTACCTTTCCCACCTCCACTCTCTGCTGGATGTCCAGATAAGATGAGATTTCATCGAGAAAATAGAAATCCGCTTCTCTCAGCAGACATGCAGCTATGGCGACCCTCTGTAGCTCACCCCCGCTCAGATTCCTCACTTCGGTATCAAGGGAATTTTCAAGGGAGAGTCTTGCAGTGATTTCATCCATATCTCCCCTTTCATCGATTTTTTCAAGCAGTCTCCTTACATTACCTTTAACAACCTTAGGTATTGCCTCGATGTACTGGGGCTTTGAGGATGTTGTTATCTGCCCATCGAAAAGATCTCTCAGATACCCTGCCACTTCATTTCCTGCAAAAAAATCGAGAATTTCTCTTTCATCAGCCTCATCCTTTCCGAGATTTGGTTTAAGCTGACCGCTTAAGATCCTGACCGCTGTCGATTTTCCCGTTCCGTTGGGCCCGATTAACCCCACAACACTCTTCTTTCTGGGAACAGGAAGGCCATACAGCACAAAACCGTTTTTTCCATATCTGTGAACCTCCCTGCCCTCAAGCCTTTCGGGGAGACCCACTATTGAAATGGCACCAAATGGACACTTTTTAACGCATATACCACAGCCTGAACAGAGATCCTCATGTATAACAGCCTTCTCTTCAACCACAATCGTCTCCTTTCCTGTCCTCACCATTGGGCAGTATTTAACACATTCAAGCGAGCATCTTCTGGGGTGGCATTTATCTCTCCTCAGAACTGCGATCCGCATTTCCCTCTCTCCCGTTCAGGGGTTCAGAAGAAACACCCATGAAACATACCAGAGATCAAAAGTTATGAAGCCAATGTAAAGCCAGTCCTTTCCGGAAAGCTCGTTTACATTGACATCAAATCGTTTTAACACAGGTTTCTGGATGTATATCAGGAAAAGAAGTATGAGGATCGCAAATACATCTCTGCTTCTTGTGTTTCCCGTGGCAAGGTAGGAAAGAAAACCACCTGCAATCCCGAAAATTGAGGCTATTGCAGTCTTAAGGATCCCTTCTCTGTACCTGATCCCCTCTTCCTGTTCCTTTTTCTCATCAGATGAAACCATTTCCTCTGCAATGAATATCTTGATATATG
>WAJW01000217.1 GCA_015523685.1 Archaeoglobaceae archaeon | reverse complement strand
GTTTTCGATTCTCCCCCTCTATCTGTTCAGCGAGAGGGGTATTCCTCTTGCCCAGTCCCTCTATATTTTAGGACTTGCGAGAATTGGAGGCCTGTCAACACCTGTGATTGGAATTCTATCGGATAGACTCGGCCACAGAAAATTTCTGCTCATGTCCGTCTCCCTGACAGGTATATCAACACTTGCAATTCCCATTGCAGACAGGAGCATTTTAACTTCCGTTCTGTTCATTCAGGCAGTGGTTACATCCTTCTTTTTTCCCATGGCATTTGTTGAAATCACAAGAGCTGTTGACAGGGCAGTTCAGTCTTCCACAATAGGTTTCGTGCTGTTCATGGGCACTCTTTTCGGACTGGGGGTTCTTCCCAAGGTTCTGGTTGAAATTGCGGATAGATGGAGTTTTTCCGCGGGAATCATGGGCACCGGAGTGATGGTAACATTTCTCTCAATCATAACCCTTTTTGCAGGCCGGTATATCACGAGAAAGGATATCCGCTGAAACTCTCCTCCAGATATCTTGCAGAGATATTCTCAATTTCTCTGAGTTCAATGTACTTCAATTCCGGGGATTCAATGCCCGACAGGTCTTTTGCCATCTCAATTGCCGAGTGAAGGGTACCTATTTCATCCACAAGGCCAGCCTGATAAGCCTGATAGCCCGTTAGAATCCTCGCGTCCGAGAGTTCTTCTATAACAGGTTCTGAAAGATTTCTAGAGTCGGAGATCTCGTTCATCATCCTGCTGAATATCTCCTGAATCGTTGAGTTTATCAACTCTTTCTCCTCCGATGTGGGCTCTCGCCACGGAGCTCCAATATCTTTCATCTCCCCCGATTTATAAACAAAAAATTTTATGCCCTTGTCTTCATAATATCCTTCCTTATTTTCTATCACCCATATGACCCCAAGGCTTCCTGTTACGGTATCAGGGAGAGCCACAATCCTGGTTGATGGTGAAATGGCGTAATATGCACCTGAAGTTGCCATATCTCCCAGGAATGCTATAACGGGTTTACTTTTCTTCACGTCATCTATTGATCTGGCTATCTCATATGATGCAGATGGAGTACCTCCCGGGCTGTTTACCACAATCACAATGGCCTTTACCCTGTCATCATCCTTGAGTCTGTAAAGTGTTCGGGTGAACAGGGCTGATGAAACATAACCACTCTCATCAGTATCGCCACTAATTATAATGCCTTGAAGAGGTACAATAGCAATTTTATCTCTTTCAACCACTCTAAATCCAGAGATCGATATAAATGCAAGGGATACGGAAACGATCAGCAGTACCACCATCACCCAGGCGAAACCATTTCTTTTTACAGATGGTTTCATATCAACAGGATTGTTTTACATCTATAAAAATTTACAACCGGAACTCACAGATCTTCAAATTCCATGAATTCTCCTGAAATTAAAATCATAAAGCTTAAGTTAACTATACCATCAGATTCAATAAAATGATAAAGGTTCTTGTGAGCCCAAAGAATCTTGAGGAAGCAAAAGAGGCCCTCAGGGGTGGAGCCGGCATAATAGATGTGAAGAATCCTCTGGAGGGCTCTCTTGGTGCAAACTATCCGTGGATAATCAGAGAAATCGCGAATCTTGTGAAAAAAACCGGGAAAGAGATGAGTGCAACGATTGGTGATTTTGATTTCAAACCGGGTACAGGAGCCCTTGCTGCTCTCGGGGCAGCACATTCGGGGGCTGATTACATCAAAGTGGGCCTTTTTTCGTTCTCAGACTGGAAGAAGGCAAATCTGTTCATCAGAAAGATCGTAAAAGCTGTGAAAGATTATAATCCTGGAAAAAAAGTTGTTGTTGCATGCTATGCAGATTTCAGGAGGATAGGCTCTCTCAATCCTGTTGAACTCCCATTACATGCCGAAGATACAGGTGTTGATGGATTGATGATAGATACAGCAATTAAGGATGGGAAATCCACTTTCGAGTTTATGGGCTATGACGAATTAAGTTCATTCATCGAGAGGTCAAGAGAAAGAGGTTTTTTCACAGCCATCGCTGGCGGGATCGGGTGGTCACACCTTCCCGCAATAAAGGAGCTCTCTCCGGACATAATAGGTGTCAGGACCATGGTGTGTGAAAACGGCAGAGATTCCAGTATAAAAGGCGAACTTGTGGCAAGACTTATAAAGGAAGTATGCTGAAATCCAGAGAAATTCAAACTGGGGTGAATGAAAGGTGTATTCTGACATACTGAAGTATGATGAAGGCCTGACCTTCGACGATGTGCTTCTTAAGCCTCTCAAATCGTCAGTTGAACCGGAAGAAGTGAATCTCAATTCAAAATTCTCAAAAAACGTCGCCCTCAACATTCCCATTGTAAGCGCGGCAATGGATACAGTTACAGAAGAGGATATGGCCATCGCCATGGCGCGTGAGGGGGGTCTTGGGGTTATTCACAGAAACATGAGTGTTGAGAGACAGGTCTCAATTGTGAGAGAGGTGAAGAGGGCTGATGAGGTTGTTATCAAAGATGTTGTTACGGTGTCTCCTGATATGCCCGTATCCGAAGTATGGGAAAAGATGATGGAACACGGAATAAGTGGAATTCCTGTTGTAAAGGATAAACTCGTTGGAATAGTGAGTAAAAGAGACATACTACCCTCTTTAGAAACAAATCCAGGAATTCCTGTCGAGAAGGTGATGACCACAGAGCTGATTACGGGAGATTCATCGATAAGTCTTGAGGATGCCCTTGAGAAAATGTACGAGTACAAAATTGAGCGGTTGCCTGTGGTGGATAAATCAGGAAGGCTCGTTGGGATAATTACGATGCAGGACATTCTCGCAAGAAAGGAATTTCCTGTGGCTAACAGAGATGAAAACGGTCTTTTGAGGGTTGCTGCAGCCGTGGGTCCTTTCGATATAGAAAGGGCAAAAAAACTCGACTCTGCCGGAGTTGACGCTGTTGTGGTGGACTGCGCACACGCCCATAATGAGAATGTGGTGAAGAATGCCGAAAGGATCAGGAAGGAAATAAGCTGTGATCTCGTTGCAGGAAATATTGCAACAGAAGAGGCGGCAGAGGATCTTGTGGATATATCAGATGGTCTTAAAGTGGGAGTGGGACCCGGAAGCATATGCACAACCAGAATAGTTGCAGGGGTAGGAGTTCCCCAGCTGACAGCCATAGCGTCGGTTGTTAAGGTGGCTGAAAAAAAGAAAGTCCCCGTTATCGCGGATGGTGGAATCAGATACTCCGGGGATATAGCAAAGGCAATAGGTGCCGGAGCAGATTGTGTGATGATTGGAAATCTTCTCGCCGGAACGGATGAATCTCCAGGAAGGACAATTGTTGTGAGGGGCAGGAAATACAAACAGTACAGAGGTATGGGGTCTCTTGGAGCCATGAGTGGGGTGAGTGACAGGTACTTCCAGGCACCGGGTAAGAGCAAGTTTGTTCCTGAGGGGATTGAGGGTGCAACGCCCTACAGGGGTAATGTGAAGGATGTCCTGTTTCAGCTAACAGGAGGTTTGAGGTCTTCTATGGGTTATGTGGGGGCAAAAAACATTCAGGAGATGAAGGAGAAAGCCAGATTCGTGAGGATAACCCAGGCTGGAATGATTGAAAGCCATCCCCACAATGTCGTGATAACGGATGAGGCCCCGAACTACTGGATGGAGTGAGAAACGATGGGTGATGAAGCAGAAACGACAATAAGAACTCCAGATGGCAGGATTGTTACGGGGAAAAAGCTCAATTTCAAAACTTTGAAGGAGGAATGGAACGAGTACGAGCTGGAAGATGGCACAAAGCTTTACGTCAAGCTCGTTCTGATAGATGTGGTGAGACTGGATGAGTTCAGCAATCTTGGAGAGCCGGTTTACAACATCCTTTCCCAGAATCTCGTGAAGGTAAAGGCATCCAGAAGGGCAATAGAGGAGGTCAAAAATAAAATAAAACCCGGAGAGAGTCCCGAAGTCTCATGACTCCAGAAGTGAGCTGAAAAACTCGTGGTGATCTTCTTCATCACGCAGGATATCCTCAAAGAGTTTTGCTGTTGTTACGTCTCCCTCTTCCACGGCGGTTTTGATGATCTCCTTGTATAGTTCAATCGCTTCTTCCTCGGCCTTTTTGTCTATCTCCATCATCTCTTTAGCATTTTCACCCACTGTTATCTTCGAGGGTTTTGTGGTGGGTCTTTCACCAAGATAAACGAGCCTCTTTGCAATTGATTCTGCATGGGTCATCTCTGTGATAGCAATCTTTCTTATCTGATCTCTTATGACTTCACCCTCAAAACCCTTTGCTTCAACGGACTGCCACATATACTGAATTGAAACCTGAAGCTCTCTGGCTATTGCCCTGTTCAGCAATTCCTTCAACTTCCCGGACATATTTATTCAGGAGGCTTTCATCTGATAAAAATTTTTTCTGAGTCTGATTATAAATTCATTTTCAGAAAGGGATTCGGTTTCAATCCAAAGTTTTTTAAAGGGGTATCCTCACTCACATACAAAATCCTTAAATTATATTACAATAAGGAAATTCTTAATCGGAAGTGGTTTATCGCGAAGGAGGAAAAGTAATGAAATCTATAGTTGAGGAGGCTCTTGCAAGAGCTGAGAGGGAGAAGAGAGAAAGAATGGCCCACGAATCAATAGAAGAGGGCGAGATGGAGATTGAGGAAGTTCTGAGAGAATTAAAGACAGTCATCAGGGTAATTGGAGTCGGAGGAGGGGGGAGTAATACAATCAACAGAATGAGCGAAGAGGGAATAAAGGGGGCTGAATTGATCGCCGTGAATACCGATGCACAGCATCTCTACTATACAAAGGCCAGCAGAAAGATACTCATCGGGAGGAAAAGAACCAAGGGTCTCGGGGCAGGAAGTCTCCCTCAGGTGGGAGAGGATGCTGCAAGAGAGAGCGAGGAGGAGTTGAGAGAAGCTGTGGAAGGCTCAGATATGGTTTTCATTACGTGCGGACTTGGTGGTGGAACCGGAACGGGTGCAGCGCCCGTCATTGCAGAATCAGCCCAGGATGCAGGGGCATTAACAATTGCTGTGGTAACCTTGCCCTTCTCTGTTGAAGGTGCGATCAGGAGGGCAAATGCGGAAACAGGTCTGGAGAGGTTGCGAGAGGTTACGGATACGGTTATAGTTGTCCCCAACGACAAGCTCCTCGAGGTTGTGCCGAGACTCCCTCTCCAGGCTGCATTCAGGGTTGCAGATGAGGTTCTCATGAGAGCGGTAAAGGGTATCACAGAGCTAATAACCAAGCCGGGTATAATAAATCTTGATTTTGCAGATGTCAGGACAGTTATGCAGAAGGGTGGAGTTGCTATGATAGGGCTTGGAGAGGCAGAAGGAGACGATAAGGCTGTTGAATCTGTCAGAAGAGCACTGAAGAGTCCTCTGCTGGATGTTGACATAAGTGGTGCCACCGCCGCTCTCGTCAATGTGACAGGAGGGCCTGACATGACTATCGAGGAGGCTGAAGGAGTGGTTGAAGAGATATATCAGAAGATCAATCCGGATGCAAGAATCATATGGGGTGCCCAGATAGAACCGGAGCTTGAGGGTGTTGTCAGGACACTCGTTGTGGTTACAGGGGTTAAATCGCCCCAGATATATGGAAAGAAAGATACCGGAAGGGTAAGCCAGAAATTCGGAATTGATTTCGTCAGGTAATCGGGGAAAACCATGGAGTTCAAAAAGGTGGAGCAGAAGCTGAGGGAATACTATAACGTCCTGAAGATGACCAGAAAGCCGACAAAGAATGAATTCTTTAAAATAACGAAGATCACGGTAGCGGGTGTGTTACTTATAGGGATCTTCGGTTTTATAATATACCTTCTTATGACCGAACTTCCGAGGGCTCTTAAATGAGTTTCTTCGCTGTAAAAACCACGGTAAATCAGGAAAGGGCTGTTGCAAATCTAATGGAGCTGGCGGTTAAAAAGGACGATCTCAGGATATATTCCATACTCGCCCCCCGTGAGCTGAGGGGTTATATCCTTGTAGAGGCTGAGAATCAGGATGATGTGGAGAGAGCCATAAGGGGGATACCCCATGCCAGGGGGGTTATAAAGGGTGTTACTTCCTTTGAGGAAGTGGAGCATTTTCTCACCCCTAAAAAGGTCGTTGCAAGTATACAGGAGGGCAGTATTGTTGAGATAATATCCGGGCCGTTTAAGGGTGAAAAGGCCAGGGTGAAGAGAGTTGATGAAACTCATGAGGAGATAACAGTCGAGCTCATAGATGCGGTGGTGCCCATACCCGTTACGGTCAGAGGGGATCATGTGAGGGTTATAGATCATAAGGAGGGAGAATGATGGCAGAAATTGTTGAGGTTCTTGTTCCAGGAGGTCAGGCAAGTCCAGGTCCACCTCTCGGGCCAGCGATAGGCCCTCTGGGAATCAATGTAAAGGATGTTGTGGACAGAATTAATGAGGCTACGAGGGCTTTTGAAGGAATGCAGGTTCCGGTGAAGATAATAGTGAAGGACGATAAGAGCTTTGACATAGAGGTTGGAACACCCCCTGTTTCGGCTCTTATCAAGAAAGAACTGGGAATAGAGAAGGGAGCATCAGACAGGGAAAATCTGGCAGGCGATCTCAAACTTGAGCAGGTGATAAGGGTTGCAGAGGCAAAGAAGGATCAGATGCTTGCATATACTCTGGAGAAAGCTGTAAAAGAGGTTCTCGGGACCTGTGTATCAATGGGCGTTACTGTCGATGGAAAGGATCCCCGTGAGATCCAGAAGATGATTGACAGGGGTGAGATTGAGATACCAGATGGCGAATGACCCCTGTTTTTGATTTTATTTATCTCGATTTTGGTCAACCGGAATATTGAAAATTATTTTACCCTGCACGGCCCCTCAATCAGGAATGTGAAGTGCGTATCACGGATAAATGGTTTAACATTTACGCCACATCTATCCATGAAGAAATGTTTCAAATATTCCGTGTAAAACTCACTCACCTTTATGCCAAGAGAATGGAAGAATGTGATGCTGTATCTGTTCTCATCCTCCTCGATTATTTCAATATGCTCAAAGATGTTTGTGGTTTCATAAGCGAGTTTCAGAGCATCGAAGATTTTTTGAAATCCTCTTCTCTTTGCTAAAATCAAACTTTAAACGTACTTGACCATAACTATAACAGAAATCACCAGAAAGTACTTAATAATCCTTCTCAAAATACGTTATTTTGAGATCAACTTTGCTACCGGAGGACTTGTTTTATAATTAGATTTTTGTAAAGACTTTACCTATCCGTCTTCTTAATAATACCTTATCTCTAAATACCCGCAGTATAACCACCTTTTTTGCTTTAGAGGTTCCGTACACAGCGGTTGAA
>WAJW01000216.1 GCA_015523685.1 Archaeoglobaceae archaeon | reverse complement strand
CTCTATGCAAATCCACAAGAAGCGTATAACCTCATCACAAGGCTGTATGAAACATTCCCCAAGAACGAATTCCCCGAATTGTATCCGGTTTTCCTCAGGATAATTCCTCTTTTGAGATATGGACTCAAGAATAGAATTCATGTTGAAGAATTAAGAGAATTAATGAAAAAGTTCTGGGAAACTTTCTGTAAAAAACTTGCAAAATTGTATAATGAAAGTATCGACTCTTATCTGATTGATGCATTTGAAAGCAAATACAGGGAGGGGATAGCAGAACTGAAAGATGAAGTCAAAAAGGTTGAAGAGGTAATACTTGAAAACATGCCAGAATCAGAGAAGATAAATTCCTTTCTATTTTCGAAAATCATTTAGAGAAATTTCTGGAATCTGAAGGATATCTATGAATCTTTTTCACGATACCAACGTGGTTGTAGCTTACTGTTTCATCCATGATAAATGGCAACGAAGAGCCAGGAATGTGATGGAGGGCAATTATCGCCATTATACATCTCAAAGAGTGGTTGATGAGTTTATGGATATTCAAGAAAAAGTGATTGGGGAATTTTACTAGAAATTGATTGAACTGGCTGAAAACATAAGAAAAGGCAGTAAAGAGTACTATGAAATTGATGAGAGACGAAAATAGTTAGAAAAGCTGATAGGAAGATAAGGGATTTTATTAACGAGTTTATCCAAACTCTGAGCTATCCAATTTCAAAAAATGAGTTGACAGAAAAGGTACAGGAGATTTATCTCCATGCAATGAAGGTAGAAATACAGAGATTTAAACTGTTTAAATCTCTTCTTGTGAAGATACACGAAAGAATAAAAACGTATGAAGATCTTGAAGAAAAGCTGAAAGAAATTGGAGTTCATAATGGGAGAGGAGACAGGGGTATATTGCTGGACGCTCATGATTTAGCGATAGAAGATGAACTTCAACTTAAATTTGTATCAGCAAATGACGATATCTGTGATACCTTCAAAGAAGACATTCTAAAAATCCTGAATCTGGAGGATATACTTGATTTGAGATATTGGGCGTTTTAAGAATTTTATAAGTTTCGTTATAAAATTCCCAGTGAAGAGTTAGATGTTGGGGATAATGTTAGACTTTCAACTCTCAAAGCTTTGCTCTATCAAAAAATAAGAGGATGAATAAAAATAGTTACGCAGGTATTGGGAATTTTCAGGACTTCTTTCTTGGATAAAGTTGGCAACACCTTCAGGTATTGCACTATCCAGAATCATAAAGTTGTAATGTCTTATCGTTATTGCTGAAACTCTCTTATAATTGATGTGTTTTTTGGCCATATTGTAAGTATAGCTCTCAGGCAATCTCTCAATTTCATCAACCATTTTTGCTGGGAATAGCATCAGAAAAGCTTTTTTGTTCCTTTAATGTATGATTCCATGTCATAAGTGGCAACATTATCATATTACCCTCAGATTATCTGGATTCCAGTTATGCAATGCTTCAATGATATATGTTCAGTCTTAATCCTGAAAATACCAGTAGTTTAAAGATAAGTAAATCGTATTTGTTTCCACTATCCTTAAAGTGTTTATATGCTTCTCTAATTTCTTTATTTTTTAAATCTACATCCCTTGTGCCAGTTGGCTTAATTTCTGCAGAGGAATCAATTATTTCATAAACAAACTCTGGAGTAATTCTCTTTTTCGTGTATAGATAATGCATGTAATTTCTTAATCCTTTAGCCCAGTGATTCCATCCTCTCTGTAATTCTCCAGATTCCAGAGCTTTTTCATAAATCTTCTCAAAATCCGCTATACTATACACATCATTTTCATTTAAAACCTTATAGAGCTTGTTAACGTAAGCTGTGGCTGTCTCTTTCTTTATTGCGGTTTTTTGAGTGCTCTTCCATATATTCTTACTTTTCTACTCCATTTTGTGAAGCCATTTGAAAAACTCTTGGTTGTATAATTGAATAGTTTATTTAATTTCTCTCTTTTATAGT
Source organism: Archaeoglobaceae archaeon (assembly GCA_015523685.1). Lineage (GTDB taxonomy): Archaea > Halobacteriota > Archaeoglobi > Archaeoglobales > JdFR-42 > WAJW01. Next base: position 10,284 of record WAJW01000216.1, on the reverse strand, counting down.
TTTCTTAGATTTTTTTCAGGATAAAATTCTTCACTCTCTTAAGCTTAGAAGGCCAGCGATGAGGTGGTGCACGTATTCGTGCCTGCGATAACAGGGGCGGTCTCATATATGCTGGAAAAGCTGAACGATGATGGAGGATTCTGTTTTTGCAAACCCTTTCCCTCATCAATTCCCGAAACATTCTATGCGGTGAAGATACTTTCACTGTCAGGGGAAGAAATTCCCGAGAAAACAAGGGAATTTCTTGAAAATCTCAGAAATATAAAGAATCCATATGCATGTTATCATGCGATTTCTGCTCTCAAAATCCTGAAAGAGGATGTGAGAAATTACATGTCCATGATGGATTACTACTCCTCAAAGCTTGAAGGATACATGAGCTGGAAAGGTCTCAAAGCCCCTTCTGGAATGGGGAATCTATCAACGTATTCCTTTAACCACCCCCTTACATCGAGAACCTGTTCTATATTCTGGAGATAGTGACATCCCTCGGAAAGTCCATCGGCAGAGAAAAATTTCCTTTTGCATATCTTAAATTTCTGGATATTTCAAGCATGTCCCTCAAAGACCTGTACTATTATGTGGCAGTCCTCAAAAAGATGGATCCGCTCTTGCTCAGGGTGAGAAAGGATGAGATATATCATATGATCCTTGCGAGAGAAATTCCAGGCGGTGGATTCGGTAAGACACCCGGATCGAGGCCTGCATATCTCGAAGAAACGCATTTTGCTATAGAAGCCCTCAATCTGATGGGTGAAAAACCAGGGAATATTTCTGAAAATGCGGTCTACATTTCAGGGCTTCAGAATCCAAATGGAGGATTCAGGAGATCACCGTACGGTGGCATCTCCTCTCCGGAAAATACATGGAGGGCGGTGGAGTGTCTTAAGATTCTTGAGGGGATGTTATGAATCCTGAAAGAGCGTGCAGTCTAAAAATTGAATCCTAGCATCATCTTTCTCTGAAATCCCATGAGATAATTTTCTCTGGTCTGAGTGATATTGTGATTCGTTCCATCTCGAGAAGCCTTTCTGCACTCGGATGATCCAGGCTTCCGAGGTATTTTATGAATATCTTCCGTGGAATGTCCTCGTCATCCACGAGTTCAGCCTTTCCTTTCATTATGACCCCTCTGTTGTCAAGCCCATCCTCAGTCTCATCCACAGTTATCGCAATCTCCGGATTGGCCATTATGTTTCTTACCTTGACGGAATTTTTTCCGGTCGTTATGAAGATTTTGCCGTCCTCAAACAGGAACCACACCGGAGCAACATGGGGCCTGCAGTTCTCATCCACCGTTGCAATTCTTGCAAGAAGTCTCTGGGACAGAAATTCTTTAAGTTCCTTCTCATTCATTCCTCCTTCCATTATCAAGACCTCAGTACGAGATTGACCGGATGAATGTTATATTTTTCGCCTGCATGATGTTGTGTGGAGTTGTCGGTTGGGGAATAATATGTATAAAAATTTACCTGATTGTAAAATTATATTATCTCATAGGGGGAAATTTTATATATATCTCAGTCAGGTTAGATTTCATGGATAAGTACGTTCTGCGGTGTCATGATTGTGGACATGAGTTTCAAGACCCGAGAAATTTCGGGTTTGAATGTCCTGAAAACTGCAATGCTCTTATTAAAACCCGATATCTTTCAGGTATAAAGTTCAGAGAGAACGGGGTGTGGGGGTACATCGACTGGCTTCCCGTTGAATCAAAGAATGATTACAGCCATGGAACGGTCTTTTTCAGGAGCGAGTCTCTGGCAGATGAGCTCGGGTTGAAGAATCTCTATTATGCTTTTCACGGTTATTTTCCTGATCTTGGCGCCCACCTCGAAACATGCACCTTCAAGGAGATAGAGGTGGTGGTTTCCCTCAGATACGCCAGAGAGTGTGGTGTCCGGGGAATCTCCGTGGCCTCTGTCGGGAATACTGCCAATGCATTCCTGCGTTACGGTGATCTTGAAGAACTGAAAATTTTCCTTTTTGTTCCATCCAATGTGTTTGACTGTGTATTCACAGTAAGGGATATACCTGAAAATGTTGTGGTCGTGGAGGTGAAAGGAAGTTACGATGATGCAAGAGAAATGGCCATGAAGTTCTCCGAACTGACTCCCTACGTTTATGATGGAGGTGGAAAGAATTTTGCCAGAAGGGATGCCCTTGCAACCGTCATCTATGGATTCTATCATAAATTCAGAAAAACGCCCGATCACTATTTCCAGGCTGTGGGAAGTGGAACAGGGGCCATCGCTGTGTATGAGGGATGGGAGCGACTGAGATCAGTCGGTGAATTCAGACCGCCCAAAATTCATGTTTCTCAGAATGAGCCATTCACCCCAATTTCCGATGCGTGGGTGAGAGGTGAAAGAAAGGTCAATCCGCCCGGATTTGATCCCCTTGATGTGATATATGCCAAGGTTCTGGCCAATAGAAACCCCCTCTATGAAATCTCAGGTGGACTTTACGATGCCCTCTCGAAAACAGGAGGGAAAGGGTATGGAGTTTCAAACTCGGAGATAAGATACGCACTTAGGTTTTTCAGAAAAACGGAGGGAATTGATATATATCCTGCTGCAGGTGTTGCGGTGTATTCACTTTTCAGGGCGATAGAAGAGGGAAATGTGGAATCCGATTCCACCATACTCCTGAATATCACCGGTGCGGGATATTCAGAATTGAAGAGAGAGCTGGGGATCGAAAGGGTAAAACCCCATTATGTTGTTGACGGGGATCTTGAGGGTCTTGTGAGGGAATTCGGATGATTGAGGAGGAGGTTCTGAGGGAGATTGAGCGGGGGGATGTTGAGCACGTCCTGTATCTTCCATGTGAGAGGATAAAAAGACTTCTCGGGCTCGTGGAAGAGAGATTCCATACCATCCATCTTTCGAGGGAGGAGGAGGGTGTGGGAATCATATCGGGTCTTTATCTGGGGGGAGAAAGGGGGTTGATGATCATTCAGAGTTCGGGATTCGGGAATATGATAAACGCGATCTGCTCACTCACTCTAACCTATAAACTTCCTCTTCCTCTCCTTATAAGCTGGAGGGGTAAATTTGGAGAGAAAATACCTGCCCAGAAACCTCTTGGGGAAAAAATGGAGTCTCTCCTTCGGGCTCTTGGGATGGAATATGGAATTTTTGATGGGTCAAATCCAGAAATAATAGGAGAGATGGTAGAAAAAAGCTTCAGGGAAGAAACGCCAAAGGCAGTTCTCTTAAAACCGGATATATGGACTCCTGAAAAAAATTTTGAATTTCAAAAGAACCATATCCCTGGAATTGAATTGAGAACCGAAAAGGCAAGTCCGGAGCTAACCCGATATGAAATGCTTGAGAGGATCCATGAAGAATTCGAAGGCAAAGCAGTGGTATGCAATCTCGGAATCCCCTCGAAAGAGCTGTACGATGTGGGGGATTCTGAACTTAACTTTTACATGCTCGGTAGCATGGGACTGGTCACATCCATTGCAACGGGTGTTGCCATGGCCACCGACAGAGAGGTTGTTTCCATAGATGGTGATGGGAGCATCCTGATGAATCCATCTGCTCTTGCAATACCACCTGTGGAAAATCTTGAAAATCTCACGATTCTTGCCATGGACAACTTCTCCTATGGTTCAACCGGAAATCAGCCCACCCATACATTCAGAGGTGTTGATCTCCAGGCTCTTGCAGTCTCCATGGGATTCAACCGGACTTTCAGAGAATCAACCCCTGAAGGAGTTGTGAGGGCGATGAGGGAAAGGGGGCCCAGGTTCATCCATGTGATCCTGAAGCCCGGAAACAGGGACGTGGACCTGATACCCCTGTCTCCCGTTGAAATAAAAAAGAGGTTTATGAAGTCTCTGGGGGGAAAGGCATGAGAATCGGATATCTTTCCACAGCATATCACACCTCCCATCTGCTGAGGGAAATCGGGATTCTGATTGCTGAATGGAAACTGTTCGGGACGGGGCCTGCCATAGTAAGAGCCTTTGAGAGGGGGGAGATAGACCTCGCCTATATAGGTCTGCCACCAGCCATGGTGGGAATCGATGAGGGAGTTGAGCTTAAATGCATTGCGGGAGGACATGTGGAAGGTACGGTCATTGCGGGAAAGGACAAATTCAATTCTTCGGAAGAAGCTGGAGAAGAGCTGGCCTTTAAGCAGCTTGATGGAATGAAAATTGGTGTTCCCTCGAGAGGAAGCATACACGATGTTATACTCAGAAAAAAACTGGAGGATTATGGTGTTAATGCAGAAGTGATAAACTATCCATGGGCAGACATGATACTTCTGGATTATGAAACGGGTAAACTGGATGCAGTCTGCGGAACCCCGAACCTGGCCGTGCTCGTGAAGAATGCTGGAGGTAAGATACTCGTCCCACCTTCAGAACTTATGCCGTACAACCCGAGTTATGGTATCGTTGTAACCGGCGATATGCTGGAGAGGGTGGATGAGCTCAGGGATTTCATAGTCAAGCATGAGTGGGCGTGCCACATGATGAGAGAAAATCCCAAATGGGTGGCTGGAGTGGTTGAGAGGGGTTACGAGGGATTTCTCGACAGGGAGACAATCGAGAAAATCTTAAGGCTCTCACCAAAGTACTGCGCTTCGATTCCTCCGGAATACGTAAATGCAACCCTCGAGTTTGCTGAGATACTCCATTCTCTCGGATACATAGACAAAAAACCTGGAAAAAGAGAGGTATTTGAAACCGGAATTGTTGATTCAGTCCACCCCGAAGGGCACCACTACCGTTAAATCAACCTCTTCTTTCCATGGCCCGGTTTGAGAGAGTAAACCTCTTCAGGGGTTACTATAACAGCTGATCTTGGAGATCTTCTCCCCCCGGAGGCCGTTTCAACCTCCTTCTTTATCATCTCGAAGATATCCCCTTTCTCTTCAATTTCTGCCCTGCCCACGACCATGTATCCATCGAATCCACTCTCACCCCTGACAACCGAGCTGACAGAAATCCTGGAGCCCTGAAGTATGTTTTTTACGGTACGGGTAATGAAATTATTTGCAATAACGAGCTTTCCATTGAATGGTTTCACAAAACATACGGGCACGACATGGGGACTGCCATCTCTGATCGTTCCAACCCATACAACGGGCTCTTCTGGTCTGCATGATCTGTCAAAAAATTTCAGAATCTCATCCAGGCTCATGGTATCGTGAAGGTTCATGCCATTTGATAAATCTTTTGATCACCATCCTGTCATTCCCTTGAGAAATCTGTAGATTATGTACATCACAATCAAGAAGATACCCAGGTAAAGAAACCACGATGACAACTCTAACCAGAAAAATTGCAATGAACAGTGCCAGGATAAGGAGGGCAATCTCTTTTGGTTTCATGTTCTGTGGTATGATTGGACAGTGATAAGTTTATCCCCGTATACGGAAATCATTGTTCAACTTTTCTTATTCTGACATTGACAGCGTTGTACGCGGGCACCTTTGAACATGATTCAAATCTCTCATCAATCAATCTGTTAGGATGGGCCTGAATGAAGTGAATTGGCACGAAAACCTGCTTTAATCCCACCTTATCACTCACCCTTGCCTCCAATACTATACTGCTCAGCCTGGATTCGATCTCTATCAGATCCCCCTCCTCTATCCCCAGTTCATCAGCATCATAGTAACTTATCTCTGCATAGGGCTTGCTGAGTCTTTTTGTGAGTGTGACGGATCTTCCTGTCTGAACCGAGGAGTGAAAGTGAAACATTGTCCTCCCTGTTATCATCAGGAAAGGATAATCCTCCTCATCTCCATTGCTTTCAGGCATTTTTAGAGGGAACAGTCGCGCTTTTCCACTCTTTGTTAAGAATTTCCGGGAGAACAGCCTTCTGGACCCCCATATGCCACCCTTTTCATAATCTATGTTGCTGTACTGGGGAACGGCCTTCCTTATCTCTTCGAATATCTCCTTCTCGGAATTGAAAGAGAAGCCAGACATCCCGAGTTTCTGGGCTATATCCCTTATTACAACCCAGTCGGGTCTTGCTTCTCCTGGAGGTTCCACGATTTTCCTGAGTCTCTGGACTCTCCTTTCAGTACTCGTTACAGTCCCTTCTCTTTCGGCAAAGCAGGAAGCGGGAAAAACAACATCCGCATGTGCAGTTGTCTCATTTGGAAATATGTCTTGGGCGACAAGGAATACCTCTTCAAGGGCTTTTTCCACCCTCAGGGAATTTGGATGTGATCCAACCGGGTTTTCACCCATCACATACAGGAATCTGATCTCACCATCTTCAATTTTCTCAAACAGCTCGGTTTCTCTGATCCCTTTTTTTTCAGGAATTCTGAAACCCCAGATTGCTTCCAGTCTGTTAACTGAAGGGTCTTTCAAGGAAATGTATCCGGGAATGACATTCGGCAGAGCGCCCATGTCACATGCACCCTGGACATTGCTTTTTCCCCTCAGCGGATAGAGCCCCGAGTACGGTTTGCTGAACTTTCCTGTCAGTAAAAGGAGAGATGCGAGCCCTGCAACGTTCATATAGCCCGTAAGCTGATGGCATATGCCCATGCAGTAAATTATGGAGGCATTTTCTGCTGATGAAAATTCTCTCGCCATTCTGTACATATCTTTCTCGCTCACACCTGCAATGGAACTGACTCTCTTAGGGTTGTAGTCCACGAGGGATTTTGAAAATTCCTCAAAATTTTCAAGTCTGTCAAAAACGTAATTCTCGTCGTAAAGCTTTTCGCTCAGAATTACATTCAGGACTCCACCTATGAGGTATAGATCCTTTCCAGGTTTTATCTGGATGTGCTCATCGGCTATTTTGGTCGTCGAAGAGGATCTCGGGTCAATTGCAACAATTCTGGAGCCATTTCTCTTTCCTTCAAGGATATATCTGACCGCAACGGGATGAGTTTCAACCATGTTTGACCCGATGATCCATATTATATCGGAATGGGCCAGATCCTCAAGTGGATTTGATACAGCTGCGGATCCAAGCATGTATCTGAGTATTTCCACAGACGGTGAGTGGCACAATCTTGCACAGTTGTCGATATTGTTGGTGCCCAGAGCCCTCACAAATTTGCTCAGTATGTAGTTATCCTCGTTCGGGCTGAAGGAGGAGGAGAGGAAATAAAGGGAGTTTGGCCCGCTCTCCTTTAGAGTCTCCAGAATTTTATCTGAGACAAATTCTATGGCCTCGTCCCACGATGCCCTTTTCCCGTTGATCATCGGGAATTTCAGCCTGTCGGGATGATGAACCCACTCGTGAACCGTCTGGCCCTTTATGCAAAGAGAATTGAAGTTTGGGGGCACACCTGCCGGTTTGATGGAGGTAATCCTGTTGTCCTCCACATGAGGGATTATGTTGCATCCAACTCCGCAGAGCGGACAGATGGTTTGTTTTATGCTCATTTACCTCCTATGTACCTGTTATCAGCACCCCCTTCCCCCCTTCAATAAAGTCTCCTGTCAGACCATCCTCCGTCCTCTCAAACGTGGGGGGTACAATGCAATCTCCTTCCACCGTAATCCTCCCCCCGAGCATTGAGGCTCCGGTGATACCGGCATCGCCCTCCACGGTTATCATACCACCGCTCATTCTGTACCCCACAAAATCTCCCGCATTTCCCTTTATGGTTATGGATCCCTGTGACATCTTCTCTCCAACAAAATTTCCCGCAGAGCCATGAATGATTATTTCTCCACCCCTCATCCCCTTTGTATCACCGTGATATGCAGAACCCACGTAATTCCCCGCGTTTCCCTTTACCTCTATTTTGCCTCCGGTCATTTCCGCTCCGAGGTAATCATCTGCGTTTCCCTCTATGAGAATCTCCCCGTCTTTCATTCTTGCACCGCAGTGTACCCCTGCATTGCCCCTGACCAGTATTCTCCCTCCATCCATTCCACTACCGAGCCATTTCACCTTTGAAAAATCTCCATCACATAATATGGTATCCTCATCTCCTTCCTCCACGCTGACATGGAAAATTTCACCAAGAGAAACAATTCTGTTTCCGTGATATATCTTCATCGCCTCTATCTCCTCTCTGCTTTTCCCTGATATGGCAGATGGAAGTATTCCGTCCATCTCTACAGGTACTTCAATCTCGTTTTTGAGACGGAGAACTATCATCATGCCACCTCCACGGGACTGCTGTTTCTTATCCAGGATTCCTCAACTCCATAGTTTGAGAGTTCAAGGGAATAGAAGCTGAATATCCTGCTCACATCATCTCCGATGAGATTCCAGTCATCCTCCCTGAAGGAGTTCACCCAGATTGTCTTTCCATAGACCTCTTTCTTGATTTCACCCTTTTCTGAAATTATCTCACCATTTTTGATGGTGTATTCTGCCGTTGAAAATGCCTTTTTTACTCTTTCATGTTCCCTGGAAGGGTCCGTTTCAAGGGGGTTAATATCGTAGATTGCCACATCACCATCTGCACCACTGCCAAGATGCCCTTTTCGGGGCAGATTCAGGATTTTTGCCGGGAGGGAGCGTGTCATCTGTATAACTTCCTCGAGGGTCTTTTCAGTGTCGATTGAAGGTAACGAGGTGGCCTTACCCACGAATGCGTGGGCCTTTTCAAGCTCCTCCTCCCTCTTTTTACTGCTCATCAGCATCGCCATTATATCCGGATAAGCGGTGAAAGGTCCGCCATTGGGGTTATCTGTTGAAAGTACAACCCTGTCTGAATCAACGAGGAGACCGAGTTCAAGTCCTATTGCCCACTGGACAGCGGTAACTGGATTTTTTGGGGAATAGTAAAAGGGTATTATTCCAGCTCCCGTCTCAAGCTCAACGTCCATGTTGCCCCACTTCGCCTTTGTCAGTTTGTGAAGGGCAAACTGGGCAGGAGCATCTGCGGTCATGGTAGTTGCAGAACCAAACACGGGCTGACCCATATCGATGGTTATATTGTCGTGAGAATTAACGTACTTTGCAATCTCCCCGGCCCCGGATGAGAATGTTTTCCAGGAATCGCCGGCGTATGCGTTGAACTGCACATGAGTGACATGAAGAACCTGTCTTTCAGGGTTATTGAATCCTTCAGCAAGTTTCATGGATTCTATTGTGGTCTCGAAATTTCCCGGAACCCCGAGATTGTTGCAGTGCAGATGAACTGAATGAGGGAGATTAAGAGACTCGTTCGCCCTGATGAGGTTTGTTATGATCTCTCTCGGCGTAACTTCAAAATGTGGAACGGTGTCATCGAGTCCACGCATGTTCTTCCCGTAAGCCCATGCCTCGATTCCTCCAGGATTGACAATCTTTATTCCATAACTCTTTGTTTTGAAAATGAGCCAGGAAAGGTATGCCTTGAGCTTCTCAATGTCCCTCTCCCTGACAAAATTCATAACATTCCAGTTGTTTCCCGTTAGAACAAGCGCGCCCTTATCAACCATGGGAATCGCGTCGAGCTCCTCATGGGTGTGCAGGGCCGATAGAGGTGGATTTGCAGGTTCAAAGACCGTTGTGTAACCCATTCTCGCGTATCTGTATCCTATTCCGTATGAGTTTGGCACGGTATATCCAGATTCAGCCCTGAAACCGGGATTCACCTTCTTTCTGGAATTTATATCATCAGGCCTCATCACCCTTGCGGTGTTCATCTTTCCTCCGGCTATATGGGAGTGCATATCCACCCCGCCCGGAACGACGAGCTTTCCGGATGCATCTATCACCCTGCCATCCTTAACTTCCTCCACTATCCTTCCATCTTCTATGAAGATATCCATTTTCTCTCCAGAGATTCCGTTCGCGGGGTCGTACACAATACCGTTTTTAATTATGAGGTTCATAACGCATCTCCTCTCAGTTCAACCACCTTTCTGTATATTCTTTCAAGTATCTCTTCATCCGTCAGATACTCACCATCAATAAATTTCTCAAGATGCATGGGGATCCCATCCATCCTGTACACGGTTCCCTCTGCCTCTATTCCCACAATGGCAGATGGAATGACGACATCCGCCAGTTTGGTTGTGAGATTCGGATGAGGGTCTATCTGGATGACGGGAATCTTTGAAAGATGTCTGACCGCCTTCATGGGCAGATGGGCAACGGGATCTGAGGCAATTATAAGGGCAGAATCGCAGTCCCCCCGATTCAGGATTGATGTCACGGCATACTCCGAGGGAGAAAATCTTGCGTATCCCCTTGAAAAATCTATGGCGAATGGATAACCAACCTCCCACGTCGGAACCTGATCCGCTCCGACAACGTTGAAGTGCCCTCTCATCGGCTGGAGAACAAACCGGGTATAGCTGTTCAGTTCCTGAACGAGCCTTATGGCGTTCTCAACATTCTTGTG
>WAJW01000215.1 GCA_015523685.1 Archaeoglobaceae archaeon | reverse complement strand
ATGATTTCATTCTCTCATCAAAGTGCCCGAGAATCACCGCCTTTATCTCAAAAATCTCAAATTCCACCTTTCTTATTCCAAGAGCTCTTGCAATCTCTCCTGGGGGCACTTCTGGATCGGCAAAAAATCCATCGGGATAGTTTCTGAGGGGTCTTCGTCTTGTCGTCCTGCATATAACCTTCTTTTCTCCATGAGGTGTACCTATTCTGTAATAGACAAACTCTCCATTTCTGATCCTGTCTTTATCGGGTGTGACAAAGGTGAATTCATGGGGGGTCTCCCCTGATCCCCTGACAATTCCGATCTTCATCATTTCATCCCCTGAATTCTGTAACCATATTCTATATTAGTCTCTAACAGATCAAGAAACCTCTCTTTTTCAGGAAATATTTCTCTGAGATTTTTCAGTAGAGTCGTCAGCAGTGGAAGGGCTGAGGGCCTTTCGAGTTTTTCAACGATCTTGAGATAGTAGGGTATCGTGAACTCTCCTTCCGACATGTGAAATCTTTTTATCTCATCATCTGAAAGCATAAAGACTTCATCTCCGATTTCTGGAATTGATATATTCACATAGCCGGAAGAATCACCCACAACAAGGATTTTTGCAATGGGGTGTGATTCAAATGTATCGGGCAGGTAAAGCTCACCATCAGTGCGTGAGATGTCGCCGATGTATTTCACAAGCTCAGGTTCAGGATGGTATATGTCGATGACTATCCCGATTGTATCGCCAGCTCTGACAAAGCACCCATAGATTCCGGTGTGCTCTGCACTGCATAAATATTCATCATGAGATCTGACTTCAACAACCTTTCCCACCTTCATCTTCCCACCTTTCCAGAGAATTTTGCACCGGGTAAATAACCTCCAACAATTCTGTAAAACTCAAGCTTTTCCCTGTCCCTGATCACAGCATGAAAGTGTGCTCTTTCAAGAATGTAGGGATACCTTCGGGTTTTTCCCAGCAGACACTCCGAGTAAACAACACCCGCTATTTTATCTGCCATCTCCACCATCCATTCTGGGAATTCGATCCTGATTATCTCCCCTCCAGAATTCAAATACATGAAATACACACCCACTCCCCCGTATGACCCCATGACCTCTCTCCTGCATGGAAACGGGTTTGAAAATTCTCCATCTGAAAGAATCCGTGAATAAATGGTTGAATCCACAAGATGTGAAAACTGAAAACCTGAAATTTCTGAAAGAATGTAAACCGCATCTCTTGCTCTGCTCCTGTCCACCACACCAACGAGAGGCGTTCCTGTATCCTTACTGCGTTCAAGCATGTTCTTCATCGAAGTGATGTATGCATCTCTGAGAGAGGTTTTCAGTTCCCCTGCAAAGGAAAGAACGAGAGAGCCATCAAAAAACACCCATCTTTTTCCGTCCATTGAATCTTCTGCCAGACTGCACTCGAGCCTGAATCTCTCGAGAGATACATCTTCATTCCATTCCGTTATTCTGAACCTCACGTCCCTGTTCCATCTGCCCGTCCCGTGCTCAATGTTTATCGCAACCGCCTGAACACCACCGAGAGGTACCAAATTCTCTCTCGAAGGTTCTATCTGACTCCCATCCACCCCGCATACCGTTTTCCCGTTCAGGTATGACATGGCATCTCTTGTCGAACCAATTCCTGTTCTTCCAGTGTCAGAGAATTTCTCCTCAGAGGTTTCAATGAATTCAATGGCCATTTCAAGCTCCCTCATCATAACCTTCCTGTTCTGCTGTATTCTCCGGGAATGTTTTCCCACCTCTTCCAGAACACGATCCAGATGAAGCATCACTGCACCACCCTGCTGTGATCGTTGTCCTTCACAATCCTTATGGAGTTGTCAGTCACCTCTTCGAATGTATCGTCATGAGATATCACAAAAAGCTGGGAAAAACCTGCAATTCTACCTATCTGATTTGCCAGGTTCATTCTTCTTATTTCATCCATGTTCTGTGTGGGCTCATCAAAGAAAGCGAAATCAATTCCGGAAAGATGCCTCAACAGGGCAAGCCTCAGTGATATCGCCGCAACCATCTGCTCCCCTCCCGAAAGCTGTCCGAAGTCAAGTTCTCTGCCCCTGTATTTGAGAGATATGCCAAAATCCTCCTTCCATTCAAGTGTCCATGAGT
>WAJW01000214.1 GCA_015523685.1 Archaeoglobaceae archaeon | reverse complement strand
CCATTGCAGACGTGGGCAGTAGCTTCAATCCCAGTTCTCTGGAAATGAATCTGTATGTCCTGCCTATCTCCTTTCTTCCAACCCTTGAATATTCGCTGATCTCATCAAGGGTTCTGGGAACATTGTTCTGCCTGCATGCAGCGTAGAGGGCTGCAGCAGCAACTCCTTCGATGCTCCTACCTCGAATGAGATTCTTCTCGACCGCCTTTCTGTAAATGACTGCAGCTGTCTCCCTGACATTTCTCGGCAGACCGAGGGCTGAGGCCATCCTGTCCAGCTCACTGAGAGCAAATGCCAGATTTCTCTCTGTGGCATTGCTCACACGTATTCTTCTCTGCCATTTTCTCAGCCTGAAAAGCTGGGCCCTGCTCCTCGAGGAAATCGATTTGCCGTAAAAATCCTTGTTTCTCCAGTCGATCATCGTGCTCAATCCCTTATCATGTATTGTATAGGTCATTGGAGCCCCAACCCTGCTTCTTTTCATCCTCTGCTCACTATCAAATGCTCTCCACTCAGGCCCCATATCGATGAAATCCCTCTCTATAACGAGGCCACAGTTCCCGCACACCATTTCAGCACGCTCATAATCATGAACAAGATTGGGACTTCCACATTCGGGACACACCTCTTCAAGCTCCTCAACCTCGGCTCTCTCAATCTCCTTCTCCTTTTCTATTTCCGCCTTTTCAATTTCCTTTTCCTTAACCTTTTCAATTTCGGCCAATCCTCACCACCTCACATAAACATACCCTGATACGTGTTCATCTTTCCTGATGGGCTTAACAAGAGCGTAGGGAGATGATACAGGCCCTATTATATCGTAAATTCTCCCGATCTTCCTGTTTTTACCGTCTATTACGGGAGCACCTATGGCAGGGACCTTATCGGACTCAATACTCACCAGAATTAGCCTGCTGTGTGATTCATGAATAACCTTTCCCAGTTTTTTAAGAGATCTCCGTTTACCCATCAGCCCGATTATGTATGATTCTTTTAGTATATAAACTTTTCGTAAGATTTAAATAAAAGCAATCGTTCATTTTATAAATCGATTTCGGTTCATGTTTCTATTGAATTATAGCTGGTATAATTTTTCGGGGATATGTGAAGTCACCAAAGGCGATTTAGGCGAAGAGCAATAAAGCCTTCTATCCGCTGTTAGGCGAAGTCGTATTAACATGTTTTTCCCGAACCATTCTTTTAGGACCCCATACTATTAGGATGATTATCACAACAACTGCATTCAATATAAGTGAGTAGAGCCCACCAAATTTGGTTGCAGTAACTGGAAAAATGAAGTGCGAAAGGTTTCCTGTTGTATGAAGGAGGAGAACTGCCAGGATACTTCTACCTGTATTATTATATACCCATGTAAATATTATCGAGAAAAAAATTGTGCCGAGGATGAATCCCCAAATTGGTATATTATAATACATTTCCTGCCTAGGTATGAAGAACAGGGGGAGATGCCATAGTCCCCATATAATTCCAAGTATCACACTGGAAATAAGTGCATTATAATTCACCTGTAACCTATCAAGAGCATATCCTCTCCAGCCAAATTCCTCCTCCACAGGACCCCCAAGAAAAAAAATGTAGAAAAATGCAGGAATAATGATCCAAGGTTGAGACAATACTGTATTCTCTGGCATAGGTTCGCCACTAAAAACAGCCAGCAAAAAAGAAACTCCTACAATTGCAGGCATCAATAGGAATATTGGAACAAACCAGATTTTTTTGAACCGAAAATCTATACCTCTTTTTAGCAAATCCCATACTCCACTTCGCCCTTCATTTATGTATGCAAGAAGAAAAGCAGCCATAGTAGGACCAAATGGGGCAAGGTACAGATGGAAGTCCCATAGAACTTCAGGCATCCAGAATATCCATGACCAAGCAAAGGCAATTACAAAAAACAACCATAGATTCCTGTTTTCAGGTTGAGATTTCCCCATATCTGTATCTCCTTACACGATTTTCATCAGAATTCTTCCCACCGCAAACTTGATCTTGGCCTTTATACTGATTTCCTCAGTCACTATATCTCCATTTCCGTACATTGTTACAAAGGCCTTTCCAGGATTCTGCGACTCCATCAGATCTCTGAAATTGTCCTCTGTGATGAACAGTTTAACCGTTGGCCTTTCTGAAGGACCCGTCGAATAATCCCTGATCTTTCCATCAGACATTATCAGGTTGAAATCAGGTTCAGGTGTTTTCTCACCCTCCTCATTTACTATATGAACATCGATCCTTTCATTACCGAGCATCTTCTTCACCATCCATGGAGCTTTATTTGAATTGGCATTGTACTTTTTCACCATCTCATCCAGATTAAAGGTTTTTTCATCTGATTCCTCCGAACGAATTTCCTCGAGAAGTTTCTGCTTCAACCTCCCGATTTCCCTGAAGAAATTATCATCATGATCCTGAAATGGCTCCTCACCGTAGAGCAGATAAATTGAATACAGTTTCGCATGAACAAGCTCGTGAATAATTAGCTCGTAAAGATCATATCCGGTTGATTCTCTGTTGTCTATTATATCCATTCTCAGAGAATCCCTGCAGAAGAACTTTATTTTAACAACCTGAACTCCATTTCTGACATTGTTCGTTATATACGTGTATGCATCATTCTCTCCATAGATGTCTTCGGCCTCTCTCCTGAGTTCCTCGCGTGTTCTCTCGGGAGGTAGCTGATCGTTGTCACGTGCATACTCTTCGATGAACTCGCTCTCATTAACAAGGAAGATCTGGACTGTAACTTTCATGTCCGTGTTTGTTCTGCTCTCTATCTGAGAATCTATATCCGACATAACACCGCTTTCCAGTACAGTCCTGACGGCATTTTTAAACTCTTCGTAAAGACCAGAAGGTATCTTATCACAATCAGTCTGATCGGGGAGATTATTTTCTATGCTGATGGAATCATATCCATAAGCAATGCCAGGGATGAGAATCAGCAGAAGAACCGTGTAAACAAATACAGATTTCTTCATGAAAAATATTTACAGTTTACCACATAAATAATTTTGCCAATACTGAAAGCCGTGAATGTTTTCCCGGTCTTTAAAAAATAATCCGAATATTATGATATGTGAACTCAAATCCATGTGAGATATCTTTAATTATATCCAAAATCTATGAGGATTTATCATTAAGTTTTTTTATGGAATGGAAAAATATTTATTGGTATCATGATAAGGATAATAATGGGGGTGATGTTTTGAAATGGAATAGAGCTACCGTTGTGGTAGCAATTTTGCTTCTTGCGGGGGCGGTATTTGTAGGTGGATGCACCCAGAAAACCCCTTCCGCAACACCTCAGCCCACGCAGGAAAACCCGGGAGAGATCTCGGTGAAGACGAAACATGGTACAATGACACTCGAGCAACTTGCAGAGATACAGCCCGGCCTTGGAACGGTTATGATCGAATACGGCAAGAGATTCTACAGGATGTATGTGGCGGCAGAGGAAGGTAACTGGGATCTTGCGAAATACGAACTTGAAGAGGCCAAGGAGATACAGGAGGTTGGTGAGACAACAAGACCCAACAATGCTGAAAAATTGAAGAACTTCGAAAGTACATATCTCGATCCAATTGAGAAGGCAATAGATGCAAAAGACCTTTCTGCATTTGAGAACGCATACAACAATGCCATAAAAGGATGCAACGGATGCCACGCTGCAACCGGTCATCCGTACATAAAGTATCCTGATGCAATGCCGGAAGTGTTTGCAATCACAAAGCACGGAACTCTAACCCTCAGGGATATGGCTGAAATTCAACCCGGTCTCGGTACGGTGATGATGGAGTACGGAAAGAGATTCTACATAGCATACTACGCTGCAAAAGAGGGTAACTGGGATCTTGCGAAATACGAACTTGAAGAGGCCAAGGAGATACAGGAGGTTGGTGAGACAACAAGGCCAGGAAAAGCCCAGATGCTAAAGGCATTCGAACAGAGCTATCTCGATCCTCTTGAGAAGGCAATAGATGCAAAGGACTGGAATGCCTTTGAAAAAGCATACAGCAATGCTGTACAGGGATGTAACAACTGTCATGCTGCAACCGGTCATCCGTACATAAAG
>WAJW01000213.1 GCA_015523685.1 Archaeoglobaceae archaeon | reverse complement strand
GAATATTAGGTCGGTCTCATTTAGCATGGAAAGCGATTTCATGCCATAACAGGGGATGGTTAATGTGGGCTTCGTTTTTAAGAGAGGTTCTGCGATCATGTAACTACAAGCCACAGAGTCTGAAATCTTGGAATCCAGATGACTTAAGCCAGTGTAATACAGATATCCTGAAATTAAAACTAACATCTGAAAGGAGTTTCCAAAGAAAATTACAACGTCAGGATTGATAGGGCACGAATCAAGTGGACTTACTAGAATATATCTGTATTTTCCGTATTTTATTTTTGGAAATTCTGAAAGATCTGTTTTTGTAACATTTCGATTCTCAATCCAAATGCATTTTGAATTATCGAGCATATCCTCCGGAATTGTTTTGAATCCTAATGTTACCAATCCTTCAAAGCACAGAGATAACTCAGTAGCCGAGGCTAGATGGGACTCGTGATCATATCTGGCTAAAGAGAAAAGCTGACACAAAGCCATCGTCTTACTGGGTTTTTTGATCTCAGTTGAAAAACTTTCAGCTCTCTTTAAGAGCTTCACAGCAACTGGGTAACCCTCTAGTTTTAGAAGGTGTATAAATTCATTCGATATATTCTCAAGTTCTCCATCAGTCATTGTGTCCTTTTCTCATTCGTTCTTTTTCACGTTGAACGAGTACAAATCTTTGGATTTTTCCTGTCATTGTTTTTGGAAGTTCGGTTAAAAATTCGATCTCTCTCGGATATTTGTATGGCTCAATAACTTGCTTAACATGCTCTTGAATTTCTCTGATTAGATCATCACTCGGTTTGTATCCCTCTTTGAGTACGATGAATGCCTTGATAATGCTGCCCCTTATCTCATCCGGTTTTGGGATTACTGCCACCTCTTGAACTGCAGGATGTGTAAGTATGGCATTCTCCACCTCGTGTGGAGAGATCTTATATCCGCTTGTGACAATCATGTCATCTGATCTGCTCACATACCATAAATATCCATCCTCGTCTTTTTTAAAGAAAAGTTCTGTGTTACTCCAGCCATCTACAACTAAAGACTTCTGTTTTTCCGGTTTATTCCAGTATTGGAAACCCATCGGACCACGGGTGTACATAATCCCAACTTCTCCGAAGTCAACTTCCTCACCCGTCTCAGGATCGATTATTTTAACCTCATATCCTGGCACTGGTAACCCAGTGCTACCCAATTTCTCAAAAGGTGTATCAACGCGTGTTGAAACCCAATAGTTTAGCTCCGAAGAACCCAATGCATCGATTATTCTGATTCCAAATCTTTTTTCAAATTCCATTATTGTCTGCTTAGGAAGAGGTTCTCCGGCGCTTTGAGCAAGGCGCAATGAGCTTAAATCGTATCTTTTCTCTGCATCTGGTATTTGGAGCATCATGTTGAATGCGGTTGGTACACAGCATAAGATTGTAATACGATGGTTTTCGATCTTTTTAAACATAATCTCGGGCGTAAAGTGTCTGATTATTGATAATGTGGCACCGAATCTCCAAGGGATAAACGTGAAATTAACAGAACCGAAGGCAAAAAAGAAATAAGGGTGTCCGCCAATAACATCGTTGTTTTTCACACCCAAAATGTATTTTCCAAAGGTATCTCCAGCACTCAATATGTCTGAGTATGTTGCTATAACACCTTTAGGCAAACCGGTGGTTCCAGAAGTATATATTATTCTCCCTATGTGGTCGCGGGTGGTATTTGCAGCATCTAAGTATGGAGGAGCAGAGTTTATAAAGTCATAGAAGTTTATTAACCCATCTTCGCATTTTTCTACACATATTATATCCTCAATCTCACTTTCTTCTTTAGCCTTTTTCACTTCCTCAAGGGAGTCTGATGTTACTACCGCTATTTTAGAGTCGGAATCTCTGAATTTATAAGCCAGTCTGTCACTTTTCTCTAGGTGAGAGCATAGAACAGGAATTGCTCCGATTTTCCAGCATGCCATTAAAACATAAATGTGTTCGGGTATGTTAGGTGTAACGAGCGCTATTCTGTCACATTTTTTAATCCCGTAGTCTAGAAGAGCATTGCCCAGTCTGTTAACGATGGTCTGTAATTCGCCATATTTTATCCTTTGGTCGTTATAGAGTATTGCCACTTTATTTCTATGTTTTCTTGCGTTCTCATCAACAAATATTTTACCTATATTTATTTTTTTTGGGTAATGTAATTCGGGCAGTGCAAATATCTTATCTGGCAATGATTCAGCAGGGGGCAGTTTTTCAATTGGCAACTCTTTCGGGTACATTTTTGCCACCCAAGTTACCTACTTAAAGTCCACTATTTAAACCGTTTCCGTTATTATATTGACTATTCTGTAAATTTACATAATCTTGTTCCTTGGAAGTAGACAAGATATAAATAACAGCTGACTAAAAAGGGCTTAGATGTGGAGCGGTAACATTGACGAGTTTTTAGAGGATGAATTTTTGGAAGAGGAGGAAAAGGAAGAAGAAAATGAGGATGAGGTCAAGAAAAAGCTTAGGAAAAAGAAAAAAGAGCGCTGTGTTAGGAGGTGTGGTAGATGAATAAAGGTAAATGGGAGGGCTTCACGTTTTGTCATTTATGCACGAATCATTGCAGTCTTAAAGTAAAGGTGGAGAACAACAAGATTGTTGATGTTGTATATGATATGGAGTCCGGTTTTCCATGTGATCCCTGTCCCAAAGGCAGAAGAACGGCTCTTGGACTCGTGAAATATCATGTTCATGAAAGGCTAAAGTATCCATTGCTGAGAGTTGGGGAGAGGGGTGAGGGGAAATGGAAGCGCATCTCTTGGGATGAGGCTTTGAAGCTAATTGTTGACAAATTAAAGGAAATTAGAGACAAATACGGACCTCAAAGTGTTGCTGTTGTTTTGGGCGAGCCAAAAGGTCTAGAGTTCTTTATAGGACACCGCTTTGCTAGTGCGTTTGGAACGCCTACTGTTGTGACTCCAGGAAACTACTGTGGTTGGGCAACTGGGCAGGCTAACAGATTTACCTTTGGTACGAGTGCAATAGGTGCGAGAATGGAGGCAGACCCGAAATTTATCATGATATGGGGTGCTAATATACTCCATACAGGTGGCACGTTTACAGGCATCAGACCGAGAGCATTTAAAAAAGCTGTTGAGAAAGGTGCGAAGGTTGTTGTCATAGATCCTATTAACTTGGAATATGTGAATGGAAAGCGAGCTTCGGAAGCCGACTACTGGCTTAGAGTGAGACCTGGAAGTGATGGATTGCTTGCTTACGGTTTAATCAAGGTAATTGTAGAAGAGGAGCTATACGACGAAGATTATGTTAATAGATGGGTTTTAGGCTTCGATAAACTCTGTGAGGAGTTGGATAAGTTTACCCTCAGGGATATTGAAAAATTAACTTGGGTGCCAAAGGAGGAAATTGAAGAAGTTGCTAGGCTGTATGCTACCACTAAACCGGCAATTATCGGTTGGGGCAACGGAATAGAAAGAACAATAAATTCATTACAGATATGCCGCGCAATAGCCATTTTGCGTGGCTTAACTGGAAACGTCAACACTCCAAATGGAGGAGAGGTCGAGATAATACCTCCTTCTCCTGCAGGAGCTAGAAACTTAGTGGATTTCATGCTACTTAAAAAATCAGCATTTGCAGATGTTCTGAAAGGGAAAAAAAGGACAATTTTGGGTTCGGACATAATGTTAGCCATAAGAAACGCTTTTATCCCAACTCAATTGTTAATAAAAGCGATACTGGATGAAGAGCCTTATCCAATAAAGGCTGCTATACTTTCGGTAACGAATCCACTGGTGACGTATCCCGATACAGAGAAGGTTTACAAGGCTTTAATGAAGTTGGAATTGATAGTTGTATCTGAAATATTTATGACACCGACTGCAGATATTGCAGACATCGTTCTACCAGCGGCTACGTTTTATGAACATGAGACAGTTAGTATATGGCCATCTTGGTATGGACTTGTGCGGGCTCATCCTAAATTTACTGATCCTCCTGGAGAGGCTTGGTCAGACATTAAAATATGGAACGAATTAGGTAAAAGACTAGGTTTAGGTGAGTATTTCTGGGATAACGAAAGAGAAATCCTGGATTATTTCCTCAGACCTGCTGGCATCAATTTCGATGAGTTCATAAAGATCAGAATGTTGTTTCCAACTAAGAAATATAGCGAAAAAGAAGTAACAGGATACAATACACCTTCAGGTAAGGTTGAGATATATTCAGAGCAGTTGAAGAAATTTGGGATTAACCCTATTCCACGGTTTGAGGAATTGGCAGCACCCGTTTCCGGGGAATTCGCCACTGATGACGAATTTCCATATGTGCTTGCTAACAGAAAAGATCATTTGTATATAAATTCAAGTTTTAAATGCATATCTGGATTAAGGGAACTTTCAAATGAGCCGAAAGTTTGGATTAATGATGAGGTTGGTAAAAAGCTAGGAATTGAAAATGGAGATTTCATTACTATCGAAACAAAAAAAGGTAAAACCACACAGAAAGCGATTTTGGATCAACATATACATCCAAAAATGGTCATTGCAACATTTGGTTGGTGGTACCCTGAATGGTTTACGGTGGATTCGAAAGATCCATACAAGATTTGGATGGGTGGGGTAAATATTGAAACTTTAACCAGTCTTGAGCCATTTGATAAGATGCTTGGAACTCCGCAGATAAATGCACTAC
>WAJW01000212.1 GCA_015523685.1 Archaeoglobaceae archaeon | reverse complement strand
TGCTGCATATTCTTTGAGCCTGAGAGAAGCTTCAACCTCTGGTGCTCCTCCTCCTGCCACAACTTTTCCGCTTTCAAGGGCTGCAGCAACCACATGCACGGCATCGTTGACGCTTCTCTCGATCTCATCAACCACGTGCTCTGTGCCACCTCTCACCAGAATCGTCACTGACTTCGGATTCTTGCAGTCCTTTATAAAGACCATCTTCTCATCGCCGACCTTTCTTTCCTCAACCACACCTGCCTCTCCGAGGTCTTCCGGAGAGAGATCCTTGAGATTTGATATTATCTTGGCCCCGGTTGCCTTGGCAATCTTCTCAATATCACTCTGCTTAACCCTTCTCACCGCAAGGATGCCCGCCTTTGCCAGGTAGTACTGGGCAAGGTCATCAATTCCTTTCTGACACATCACCACATTTGCTCCTGCCTGGGAGAGCTTGTCCACCATCTCTCTGAGCATCTCCTCTTCCTGTTCAATGAAAGCTTTCAGCTGATCCGGACTTGTGATCTGTATTTCAGCATCTGTTTCAGTTTCCTTAACCTCCAGCTCTGTCTTGAGTACCGCTATCCTGGCATTCTCCACTTTCTTTGGCATTCCGGGATGCACGACCTCCTTGTCTATCACTATACCCTCAATGAGTTCGGTATCCTCCACTGCTCCACCCATCTTCTTCTCAATCTTGATGTCGTCCACATCAATCTCATATTTGCCATCCGGAGTTTTTGTTGCCACATTCTTTACCGCCCTGACAACAAGATCCGTGAGTATATCCTCTGCATATTCAGCATTTTTGCCGGTCAGTGCTGTTCTCGCGACCTTTTTGAGGGCATCCTCGTCCTCAACATCAATGGAAACAGCCATGTTTGTCAGTATTTCCACCGCTTTCTGGGCAGCAATTCTGTAACCTCTCGCCACGACGGTCGGGTGGACCTCCTGTTCTATAAGCTCTTCAGCTTTCTTCAGAAGCTCTCCTGCAATCACAACCGCAGTGGTTGTTCCATCTCCAACCTCGTCATCCTGAGTCTTTGCAACCTCTACCATCATCTTTGCTGCGGGATGCTCCACATCAATCTCATCCAGAATCGTTGCTCCGTCGTTTGTTATTACAACATCCCCGAGGCTATCCACCAGCATCTTGTCCATGCCTCTCGGGCCGAGTGTAGTTCTTACTGCCTCTGCAATTACTCTACCTGCCATAATATTGCTTCTCATTGCATCTCTGCCAACAGTTCTCTGTGTACCCTCCTTCAGTATAAGTACAGGTGTGCCCTGCAACATGGCCATCCCACACCACCTCCATCTTTTACTGAAAATAAGTTCTATATATTATTTTCGGTTGAGAGTATTTCATCCAGAAAAGAGATCAGATCCTTTGGACTGCTCAGAGAGCTCAGATATTCCTTTTTTATGAATATAGTTCCACCCACCTCATTTTCCACGGGCTCATCCACAATATATGCCGCTTTTTTCTCAGTAACCTTCGATATACTCCCTATTATCCTTGCCCTCCTCTCTATTGTTCTCGGGTTATCCTTGAGCCCGGTTAGGATGGTGGACTCGAAGGATTCTCCCACAGATATGGCATCAAAGGGTGCTGCCAGAGTCGGATAAACATCAAATCCGATATCCATCAGGGATTCGGCCACTTCCTTCTCTTTTTCATCCAGCACGGAGAGATCCTCTTCTGAAGCCTCAATACTATCTTCTCCCCTGAAGGATAGCATATTTATGGTCCTTATCAGATACGTTTCAAGAACTTCCTCCAGCCTCAGTGCTGTTTCAACTGTCGCATCCATACCTTCTTCATATTTCTTTATTGTTCTTCTTGATACTCCAACCATCTTTGCAAGCTCACCAAGGGAGAGATTTCTCTGCTTCCTGACTTCTCTCATTAGCTCTCCATGAAGCGACACATAATAGCCTCCAGGAGCAGAATACACCATGGGATATATTCCCCTGACGAAAAAATCATAGAAAGTTGCGAGATTCACTATTGGTATGTTGTGTCTTGAATAAACAACCCCTCTCTCAAGTCTGTTCTCTCTGGATTTCTCGCCAACAACAAGTGGATTTGCCTCAAGAAGTCTGGCAATCAGCTTCATTTCTCTTGCAGAACTGTATTTCAGTGCATCTATGTTATGGAATGCCTTTAAGAGTAGAGTCACATCTTCTTTCCTTGCGACAAGGTCAAAACATCTCGGTTTCACTAAACAGAAATGGGAAATGCTAAAACCACTCTTCTCAAGGATCAGATATATTTTTTCAAGTAGCTCGGGCCGGCCCATTTCAACTATGGGTTGATATGCATGACTATATAAACTTTTCTATCTCAAGCTCGATGGGAGAACGGGTTATTAAAGAACACAGATTTGAGATATCACCCAGAAGCAGATATCCAGCCCGGCATTATGGGAGTCCGGCCACTGTTAAGAAATGCATATATAAAATACAAATGCATGGATGGATACCACAAAATTTATATCATGCAAACCATGCAGGATATACGGACAGAAACGGAAGTGTCCGGACACACAGAATCATCAGTAAAAGCCGGAAAATCATCAAAAAACCGCTCTAGTCCGAGATTACACATAACACTTTCAAGAGAGAACTATGAATGGATAAAAAACAAGGGATTGTAGCAAGTAAAATCATTGATGAACTGCTCAAATCTTTCCGTGAGGGAATTCAGCCGGTAGGAATCGTAATAACAGCTCAATCTGCCCAATCCATCGGGCGGGCCGGTAGCTCAGCCAGGCAGAGCAACGGGCTCTTAACCCGTCGGTCGAGGGTTCAAATCCCTTCCGGCCCGTGATTTTCTCCCAAGGTTCTTCAGATTGAACCCCTACGATCTGAACGCAATATTAAAGTATAGCTTCATTGAGATTCTGAACTCGAATGCTTACCAAAAGAATCATACCGTGCCTGGACGTAACATTTGTTGAGGGTGAGGGCAGGGTTGTCAAGGGAGTGGAATTCGTCAATCTGAGGGATGCTGGAGACCCCGTGAATCTTGCACAGAGATATAATGACGAGGGAGCGGATGAACTCGTATTCCTCGATATCACCGCATCTCATGAGGGCAGGCGGACAATGATTGAGGTTGTGGAAAAAACCGCTGAACAGGTCTTTATACCTCTCACCGTTGGTGGTGGTATACGGAACATACAGGATATTGAAAATCTTCTGTGTGCCGGAGCTGATAAGGTTTCCATCAATACATCAGCTGTAAAGAATCCCGATCTGATAACAAATGCATCGGACATTTTTGGAACCCAGTGTATAGTTGTTGCAATAGACTGCAGACGCAATCCCCGTGTGGAAGAGGGCAGGACGGTTGTAAAACTTGAAGATGGGAGCCATGCATGGTACGAGGTGGTCATATACGGAGGAAGAGAACCCACGGGAATTGATGCGATTGAGTGGGCTAAAAAGGTTGAAAAACTCGGAGCTGGAGAAATACTCCTCACCAGCATGGACAGAGATGGAACAAAGGACGGATACGATATTCCGGTAACAAGAAAGATCTCTGAGGAGGTCAGGATACCTGTCATCGCCTCGGGAGGGGCTGGCACTCCCGAACATTTCTTCGAGGGATTTGTAAAGGGTGGAGCAGACGCATGTCTCGCAGCAAGCCTCTTTCATTTCAATGAGCTATCAATAAAGGAGCTAAAAGAATATCTAAAATCGAAGGGATTGGAGGTTAGAATTTGAGAATCGGGGAATTTCAGCGGTTGATGAAGGATCTGTATTACAGGAGAGACCTGAATCGAGGAAAAGCCCTGACCATGCTGTGGGTTGTAGAGGAGGTTGGTGAGCTTGCGGAAGCTGTAAGAGAGGATAACGTGGGGGAGGTTGCAGAGGAACTCGCAGATGTTGTTGCATGGGTCACATCAATAGCGAACCTTTATAATCTTGATCTGGAAGAAATACTCTCCTCAAAATATCCGGGCTGTTGTCCAAGGTGCAGAAACATTCCATGCGAGTGTGAGATGAGATGAGATTTCTCGTAGTGGATGAAGAGGATATCCTGAATGGGAAAACCACAGACAGATATTTTGAGAGGCTTGAAGAAATCCTGCTTAAAAAGGGTGTCAACCCGGATGTTTCCGCAGAGATAACCGTATCCCAGGGATGGGGGGTTTTTGCAGGATTGAATGACGTCCTTGAATTGCTGAAAGGGAAAAACGTTGATGTCTATGCAATGCAGGAGGGCACGATTTTCTTCTCTCATGAGCCCGTGATAACCATCAAAGGGCCATATCTCGAATTTGCAAAGCTTGAAACTGCCATTCTTGGTTTTATAAGCTCCGCCTCCGGTATTGCAACAAAAGCCTTTAAGGTCAAGTTATCTGCGGGGGACAGGGCAGTGTTTTCCTTTGGAAGCAGACGACAGCATCCTGCTCTTTCAGCAATGGTGGAGAGATCTGCATACATAGGCGGAATGGACGGTGTAAGCAATGTTTCTGCGGAAAAATATCTCGGCATCGAGAGCGCGGGTACAATGCCCCACTCTCTGATGATATGTATGGGCGGAAATGTGGAAGGATGGAAGGCCTTCGACGAGGTGATGGGTGATGACGTTCCCAGAATATACCTCATCGATACGTTTGAGGATGAAAAGACAGAGGCGATAAAGGCA
>WAJW01000211.1 GCA_015523685.1 Archaeoglobaceae archaeon | reverse complement strand
GATGTAAAGAGGTTCATAAGGGCAAGGAGCAGAATTGCGGGCTCTCTTGGCATGCCTCTTTTCTTCCTTATTTTCCTCGGATTCGGATTCAGATCGGCCAGGTTTCCTGGAGTTAATGTTGATTACATGGAGTTTTTGATTCCCGGTATAATTTCTATGGTTCTGCTGTTCTCATCCACCTTCTCTGGCATCTCGGTAATATGGGACAGACAGTTCGGTTTTCTGAGGGAGATCCTGGTCACTCCTGTTTCGAGAGCTTCAATTGTTGCTGGAAGAATGCTTGGAGGAACCACCACCTCTCTGATTCAGGGTCTGGTCATTCTAATTCTCGGAGGGATCAAGGGGGTGCCGTATCAGGGTATGGTTCTTGCCCTTCCATTGATGGTTATCATTTCACTTGGATTCGTGGGCATGGGCATATCCTTTGCATCAATAATCGAAGATTCACATGGTTTTCAGCTTGTGATCAATTTCGTTGTATTTCCCGTCTTTTTTCTGTCGGGTGCCCTCTATCCGGTTGATAATCTCCCATCGGTTCTCAGATACATTTCCATGGGAAATCCCCTGACCTACGGTGTGGATGCCATGAGGGGCGTTCTACTCGGAATAAACTCCTTCCCTCTCCTTCTTGATGTGGTGGCATGCATTCTCTTCGTGGTTCTTACCCTGTTCACCGGCGCATATCTCTTCAACAGGGTTGAATCAGGTTAGGGTCTCTCCTCTTCCCTTCCACTCATGAGCCCTTTCAGATATGAGGTATCCCTGCTTATCTCAAGAGAATACTCTCTTACGAAATCCACCTCATCCTTTATCTTCTCAATTTCATCGGAGATCCTGGATATCTTTCTATCAAGAGCTGATATCTTCCTGCTTAACAAGAACAGATACAGAAAAACCAGAATTACGATGATAATTGCTGTAATCTCTCTGCTGTACAGGTAAACGTATTCCAGATACGGATAATCCACCATGATATATGGGATTTATTTCAAGTTCTAAAAATATTTCGTTTCTCACTCCACTTCTATCCTTTTCAATTCCTTTTTCTCTGATTTTTCCAGTTCGGTATCAATCAGTGAGATTCCGTGATCCACGAGTTCCCTTATCCCAAGAAGGAATTCTTTATAGGCTTTAAGAATATGAGCTTTCGTCCCTTCAGGTATAATTTCAGGAATTCCGGCCGGAACAATAATTTTAATTTCCCTGTATTTATCCCTCTCTTCCATATCGATCACATACTGAATTTGTGACCAATCCAATATTTATGTTTCGTGGGTATCTGCTGGACATTTAAAATACATAAAAGTATAAATTAATTGAATTATCACTTCAGAGCGATGAGGCCCATCATAATAACGATTTTGATGCTGGCGGTTTTCATCACTCCAGTGTCTGCATCTCTCATAGCATATTATCCATTTGATGGCAATGCTGGAGACCATTCAGGAAATGGCAATGATGGGCAGAATTTTGGGGGGAAATTCGTTGATGGCATAAAAGGGAAGGGAATTTATCTTTCAGGAATGGGTGATTATATTCAGGTTCGTGATTCTCCCTATTTTCATGATCTTAACGAGCTATCAATTACGGTATGGATAAATACTCAAAAGGCACCCGGTACGATAGTTTCCAAGGAGTTCAATGGTGTTTATACAGGTTTCGAGCTGAGAATCGATCCTGAAGGTCAGGTTGAGTTCATGGTTGGAAGAGAACAGGCTTACTCTCCTCTCGGGATTGCATCCAGAAAAAAGGTCGATGACGGGAAATGGCATCACATTGCAGTGGTTTATCGTGGAGATGTTTTGAGGATATATATCGATGGAAAGCTTGATTCATCCTCAACCTCAACTCACTATACAAAACTTGATAACACAAGACCTCTGGTAATCGGGAAAACGCTTTATTCCGGTGGCAGAGATTTCAAGGGCACTATAGATGAATTGAAGATCTATAACCATGGACTAACCCTCAATGAGATACAGAAGGATTACACGATCACAATTCCGGAGAAGAAAAATACCCCTAAAAAGACTCAAACTCCGGTTTCAACGCCCTCTCCAGCACCATCCTCCACTTCGAAAACAAATCCGGGGAATGAAAACCCTCTGCCATTGAATCTGAATCCCGATGATTACAGAATTCTGCTTGATTTCAGGGTGGAAAAAATCGGTGATGTTGTAATTGGTGGGAAGGTCTATGCGGTTTACAGATATAAAAATTTACTTCCCTACGCTTCCAGAATTGAGATCTTATCCCGTGATGGGCTGATTGAAAATATGGATACTGCAGAGGATGTACTCCGGTTGCAGGCATGGAAAGATGCCTCAAAGATGATAACACCGGGAGATATAGAGACAATCAGGAATATTGGAGAGTTAAGCCAGAAAATGGTGAACGTTCTCTCCCCCGTGGAAAGTATTCTTTCAGCAGTACTCGGGGAAATCAACAGGATGAAGAACGTGTGTATGGATATTGGAATAGCCAGGAAATGCGCATGGGATTTGATTACCGCTGCATATCCGGAAATGTCCTCTCTGGAGAATTCTCTAAGGAAACTGGATAATGAAATAGGAGAATGGCTTTCGGCTTCAACCATGGTAAGTAAAAAAGCTCCAGCTGTTGCTGAAGGTCTTGAATCTGTGAAAGCAGGAAATCAACCACCCGGGACATTGCAGGAGGACATTTATTCACTTATCTCTGCATTCATGACGCTGGAGGGAAAAACATCTGAATTGAGCTCGTCTCTTGGAAGTGTATCAAACAATCTTATATCCGCCGGGAAAAGTATAATTTCAAAATCGAACATTCCTGTAATCGGCAACGTTATAGGGCAATTTGGAGAGTTTCTTGTGGATAAGGGCAATTCTATCGGCCAGGTAAAGAGAAATATCGACAACCTGTCCTCAGAGATGAGACAACTGAGCGAAAAACTGTCTTCTGTGAGAAATGAAGCTCAAAAACGATCCGATCAGCTAATGAGCGAATGGAAGAGAGGAAGAAGTGCTGAGATGAAAGTTTACGGCACATTAGGTGGGATTCCCGCACTTATTTTTGGAATCCTTGCTGTAAGGAGATGGAGGAGAAGTTCATTGGAAAAAACAGGGAGAGGTAAAAAAGGATCAGCTCTTCCGGGTGATGTCAGGGAGCTGAATAAGATCACTGAAATGATCTCAAATCTTGAAAGGGCGAAAGAATCCGGTGAAGTTGATAATGAGGTTTATATGGAGCTCAGAGAAGAGTATGAAAGAA
>WAJW01000210.1 GCA_015523685.1 Archaeoglobaceae archaeon | reverse complement strand
CTCCAGCTCTGAACACATCACCAATTCTTCCACCCTGAGCCCCCACACCGGGACAGAGAATTTTGAGGTTGGTTAATTTTCTAAGGCTCATTATTCTCTCCGGTCTTGTTGCAGGTGCAACAATTCCCCTCGCTCCCGTTTCCTCAGCCATTTCAACTATTTCTTCTGAATGTTTCGCCATGAACGTCTTTCCCCCCACACTGCTGAGTTCCGTAACAACATACACCTCCCCATCGTATTCCATGGCTTTGTCGACACAAGCCTTTACAGTGTCTTTTCCTACGAATCCATGCACTATGACGCCACCAGCACCATTTTTGAAGGCCTGTTCTGCAATGATACCGCTGATATACGGTATATCGGCTATCTTGAAGTCAGCAATAACATTTCCTCTCTCTGAAAGCTCCTCCATTATTTCAATGGAAGAGGCGAGAACGAGTGGATATCCAACCTTGATGGCATCCACCTTTCCTCCAAGTTCCTCTGCGATCTCCAATGCTTTTTCTTTATCCATTACATCAAGAGCCAGTATTATACCTGTTTTCTTCTTCAATCTCATACCATACCCTCTCTTTCAAGTAGCTGTTTGTTTTTCAGCATTTTTATACCCATCAAGAACCCGACTATCATGGTGAAATAGTAGAGGATGAATCTCCACACGAACACAAAAACCCCGAGAACCGAGGACCTGATGACAGATGAGAACAGAAGTGAGGCACTTGTCTCGGCCAGACCACTGCTACCGGGAGTTATGGGCGTTAAAATGATGACGTAGACCAGAAGATGTAGAAAAACTATTTTCAGAGGAGATACATATATTCCGAGACCCATGAGGATCACCCATGGGACAATAAGATCGAATATCCAGTATCCACCTGTTGCAATTACAGAGGCAATGATTTCCCTTTTTCCCTTTTTTATGAGAAGAGTAATCGCCTTTCTGAAATCATCGATCTCACAGCATACCCTTTCTATTACAGACTCCCTGTTGAGCTTTCTCAGAACATAACCCGTGAATCTCTTGAACGATTCGGGTCTCAGAAATGCCGTCACCAATAGAAGGAATCCCGCTCCAATCAGAATTGCTGTAATGCCCATCAAAGCTTTCAGGACCTCATTTTCTATTACAGTGCCAAGTATCAGGGTGAAGAGCATACCGAGGGAGACAACGAGGAAAAGATCCAGGATTCTTCCAGTTGCGATTACTGCAGTTGCACCGCCATAGGATAGACCTTTTTTTGACAGGATATAAATTCTGACGGGCTCACCTCCTGCAGCCGAGGGGGTTATTGTTGCAACAAAAAGGCTCGGAAGCAGAACATCCACCGAATCCCTGAAAGAGACCTCCCATCCCATACCACGGGAAAGGTACCTCATTCTTGCACACCAGCATGCCCATGCAAGGACGTGGAGCAGGATTGCCAGAAAGAGATAGCCCATTTTAACTCTTTTAAGGTTCTCCAATGTGGATTTATCGTAAGTTAAAAGGAGGATAACACCGAGGGTCACGAAACTTATGATGAGTGGGATCCAGACCATTCCGGCAAGGCTTTTCTTCATGTTCTAAATCTCCGAAAGTCTCTCATTTATAAATCTAAAAATCTCTGCAACTTTATTTATTATTTCCTCCTCACCGGGCGAGTCACCCTTCTCCATCTCGAGAAGGGTCTTTATTCCTTCAACTGTGTTTTCAAGAACCTCCCTCAGTTCGTCTTCAGTAAGGAGTCCGGCAAGGATCGGAAAGAACATCGTAACTCCAGCCCTCGCGATCTTATTTCTGAACCTCGAGAGGGAGACCGCTATATTCTGCCTCGAGAGAGGGTCTACAAAAAATGGGACGATATTATGAATGTTCTCCCCAATCCATGTCATTTCCACTCTTCCCAGAGGATCTCTGAACTCAGAAGCGAGTCTGGCGATGACGAGTTCCCTGGGTGTGAGCATTGAATATTTTTTCAGAATTTTCATTGCTCTGGTGTAATCATCCCTGTCAGTATGGGTATACCTCCTCGTCATTTTTTCACACCTTCCGGAAGGAGAAACACGAGCATGAGTCCCAGAAGAGGGACCGCAATCAGGGATGTGAAGGCATTCATAAGGCCATACAGATCCGCAATATAACCGAGAATGGGGGGCGTGAAAGCCACACCCAGCATGCTCATGCCAAAAACAACCCCAACAGCAGAGCCCTCCATGTTTCTGGGTGCGAGTTCGTAGGCAAAAAGTAAAGAGACGGGCATTACAAGAGCTATGCCGAAACCCGTTCCAAAGAGGAAAAGAAGGGAGAGGGGTATGGCTCCGGATGTGGCTCTGAAAGCAAAGATGAGCACGATGAGAAGGACATACGATATCTGATAGACCCTCTTCCTCCCGACAATATCGGAAAGCCATCCTCCTGTGGGCTGGCCCACAACACCAGCCACGAGAACTATGGAGGACAGCAGATCCGATATAAATATTCCGAATCCCTGCTCGTAGTAAAAGGAGGGGAGAAAGGCAATGAACCCCCTCATTATAATTCCCGGTACCATGGACGCTATTGCCAGAATCAGGATGTATCTGTTTATGCCCCAGCCAAAGCTTCCATCAGTTTTTTCAGGTTCTGAAACGTATCTGGATATCAGAAAGATGGACACTAAACCGGGTATAATCATATACAGTATTCCATGTCTCCATCCGAAAAGGTGAGCGAGAAAACCTATGACGACGGGCCCGAGGAAGGTTCCAAAATGGCCTCCAATTCCATGAATGCCCATGAGCTTTCCCCTTTTTTCCTTCAGCATTCCTGAAATTATGGACGTTGCCTGAGGATGATAGGTGGTTCCACCCAGACCCATGATGATTACCGCAAGCATAGCCATGTATGCCGTTGGAGAAATCGACAGAAGGGGGATGGAAATTATAAAGCAAGACATTCCCATTATAATGATTTTCTTTCTTGCCCTGAATTTATCCGCAAGATACCCCATTGCAGGCTGTAAGATTGCAGTGGGTATCGTTGCAAAAAATAAGAGCAGTCCTGCAACAAAATAGCTCAGAGAGAATTCTTCAATTATTAAAGGGAGGACGGGAGGTATGAGGATGAAGTACATGTCATTTACAAGATGTGAAAATGTAAGTATTCCCACGGTTAATTTTTCTTTCATTTATTGTCCAAAGGATTATATAATGATATTAAAGCTTATTTCTTTTCATGACTCATCCGGTGATACAGCTTGACGTTGAAAAAGGACTGAAGGCTGGAGAACTTGTCAAAAGGATGGGCCAGACATCCTACAATGCGAGAAGGCTCGCAATGGCATCCGAGCTGTACGGCGAGATGGTGGAGAGAAATGCCAGAATATTCTTCACTCTTGCGGGGGCAATGATTCCCGGAGGGATGAGGAATGTGATCTCGGGGATGATCAGAGATGGATACATCCATGCACTGATAACAACGGGGGCGAATATCGTTCATGATATCATCGAGTCCTTCGGGATAAAACATCTTCAGGGAAGGGAGGATGAGGATGATGTTTACCTCCGGGAAAGAAATCTGAACAGAATATACGATGTCTATCTTCCACAGGAGGGATTTGAAAAACTCGAGAATTTTATGATGGAAGTCCTTGAGAGTATGGAGGGACAGAAGTCCTCAAGAGAATTTCTGAATGGTGTTGCAGAAAAGATAAGGGACAGGCATTCGGTTATAAGATCTGCATTCGACATGGATGTACCGGTTTTCTGCCCCACGCTTCATGACTCGGTTGCAGGCCTCCATGTAATGCTCCACGGAAAAAAATTGAATATAGACCTTTTTTCGGACATAAAAGAGCTTCTTGATATGATGTTTCAGAAAGGAGAGAAGGGGGTAGTAATCGTAGGTGGAGGGGTCCCGAAGAACTTCACATTGCAATCAATGCTTCTGGGAGACGGATTTGATTATGCAATTCAGATCACAACCGATTCACCCCATTTCGGAGGGCTTTCAGGTGCAACACTCGATGAGGCAAAATCCTGGTGCAAGCTCAAGGAGGGTGCAAAGGCGGTAACGGTTTACTGCGATGCAACAATAGCCCTGCCACTCATCTATGCCCGTCTAATGGACGGGGAATGATCATCTCTCATTTATGATCTCATCCGCCC
>WAJW01000209.1 GCA_015523685.1 Archaeoglobaceae archaeon | reverse complement strand
GTATATGCTGTTCTTTCAACCACTACTTTTTTTCCTCCGAGAGAGCCTGATTTCATAAAAGAAATAGCAAAAATCTGCAGGGATGAGAACATACCTCACATAATAAACAACGCATACGGTGTTCAGAGCCCGGAGATTATGGAAATGATCAGGAGGGCCGTGGATGCAGGCAGAGTGGATGCCATTGTACAGAGCACCGATAAAAATTTCCTGACTCCTGTGGGGGGAAGCATAATCGCCTCTCCTTCTGCAGAGACCCTTGGAGAAATTTCAAGGATGTACGCTGGAAGAGCCGATGCAAATCCCGTTCTTCAGTTTCTTGTGAGCATTCTGAAACTGGGACTTGAAGGCTATGTGAAGCTGAGAGAAGAGCAAAAGAAGGCCAGAAACGAGCTTGAAAAGAGGGTTTCTGAGATAGCAGAGAAGTTCGGAGAGAGAGTCCTTGATGTCTTCAATCCTGTCGCATGTGCCATGACTCTTGAATGTACCGATGTCAGATCTGTTGGAGGTGCACTTTACAACCTGAGGGTTACTGGGCCGAGAGCGATTGAAAAAGGAAGCTTCGGCTCCTGCATGGATGACTACCCCCATTCATACATAACCATGAACGCAGCCATTGGTGTGGAAAAAAAAGACATTGATCTTGCAGTGGAAAGGCTGGAAAAGGCATTGAGAGACAGCATGAGGCGCGGGTGAAAGGGGGTCTCATGAGGGACAATTCCGGGCTCCACGGTGTCATCCCCTACACCATTTCTCACGCCCTTGTACACTCTTTTGAAATAATCCTCCCTCCCCTTATACCCCTGATCCTCCTCTCCTTTAACATTTCATATTTTCAGATAGGGTTGCTTGCAACCGCTGGTTATTTCATTTTTGGTGCAGGTCAAATTCCTGCAGGCATCATCCATGACAGGATCGGGGGAAACATACTGGTTGCCATAAGCATAGCGGGAGCATCGATATTTTCAATTTTTCTCGGTTTTTCTTCGGGTTTATTACTCTTCGCAATATTTTTCATTCTGATGAACGTGTTCCTCAGCATATTCCATCCTCCCGCATTCGCCATAGTTTCCACAAGGTATCGTAAAACAGCCGGAAGGGCCCTTGGTATTCTGGGAACAGGAAGCACATTCGGGCTGGCCATCACTCCAGCGGTGGTGGGCTGGCTGGGTGAAAATTACTCATGGAATCTTGCCTTCATACTCTTTGGTGTAATCGGCCTTCTGACTCTCCCCTCTCTTTTTACGGTCAGGCACAGAGATGAAAGGACTCACACACATGTGGATGGAAAACTCAATATAACGGGATATTTTGTGGTTCTTATCCTGATTTACGTGATCAAGGGATTCATCTATCGTGGAACGATGACTTTCCTTCCCGCATATATCTCATCTGTATCAACCCTTGCAATGGGTGGTTTCATAACGTCATTACTCCTTGTTTCAGGAGGTATCGGACAGATCGCTGGAGGTGAGCTCGTAGATAGAATAAATGGAATTGTTCTTCTTGGATTTCTTCTGATAATGGATACCGCATTTCTTCTCCTGATGTTCTGGGGAAAGATGATGTTCATCACACCCATTTTCCTTGGGATGACGTACTTTTCAGGACAGACGGTGATAAATGTCCTGATATCCAGGTTCGTGCCAGAACACTCCCTCGGAGCTGGTTACGGAATAGCATTTTCCATAGCCTTTATGCCCGGCTCTTTTGCCTCAGCTCTTTCAGGATATATTGCAGACACCTTTGGATTGCGATACATCTTTCTCGTCCTTGCAGTCGTATCTTCAATATCCGTTATACTTACCATTATTTTATGGAGGAAGGTGAATGGAAACTGAAATTCTGTGGGAAATGGTTAGGAAGAAATCTCTTTCATCTCACGGACTGGATCATGTGAGAAGGGTTCATAAGATTGCAATGGATATTGGTGTGGAGGAAGGTGCAGATATGGAAATAGTTGAAATCTCATCCATACTCCATGACATCGAGAGGGATAAGACCGATCATGCCGTTGAAAGTGCGAAAACTGCAAGAAAGATCCTTATTTCTCTCTCATATCCGGAGGAGCTGATCGAAAGGGTTGCTCACTGTATCGAAAGCCATTCCTTCTCGTCAAAAGTGAAACCTCAGACTCTTGAGGCAAAGGTTCTGAGTGATGCAGATAAACTCGATGCGATGGGAGCCACAGGAATTGCAAGAGCATTCATGTTTGCAGGCGAGACTGGCAGAGACATTCGTTCTGCCCTCCATCACTTTGATTCCAAGCTTCTCAGACTCCAGTCCCTGCTTTACACATCAACTGCAAGAAAGATGGGGCTCGAAAGACACAGATTTCTTGAGGTTTTTTACGAAAGATTAAAGGATGAGCTGGAGAAATACCAATGAGGCGATTTTATTTTTACATACTTGCAATTTACTTCTCCACGGTATCATTTGTGACACTGTTGTTTGCATCAGCTCTCCCAGATCTATCAGATCTGCTCGGTTTAAGCCATTCCGCTTCAGGTCTGCTGGGAACATCCCTTATGGTTGGTATCGGAGCTGGATCGCTGGTTCTCGGTGCAGTTTCTGATATTGCCGGGAGAAAAGTCAGCATGATACTCTCTCTGCTTGTATTCTCCATCTCATCAGGAATCACGGGGTTTTTCAGAGACTACATAGTTATAGCGGCAATGCTCTTCATTACAGGAACAGGATTGGGTGGTGGAATTTCTGTTTCGATCTCCATGCTCTCAGATATACTGAAAGAAGAGGAAAGAGCTTCCAGGACATGCGTATTCGAATCCTTCTGGGGGCTGGGCGCAATGGTATCCATTCTGCTTCTGAGGTTTCATCTCGGTTACAGCCATCTTTTCTTTTCCGGTTTTCTGACACTTGGGATTTTACCTCTCATAATGCTTCTTCCTGAAGGGAAGCATGAAAGGAAAAGCTCGGGATTCAAATCCCTGTTGAAGGCCCACAGGAGAAAGATCCTGAGGTTCTGGGCAATCTGGTTCTGCTCGATATATACGTATTTTGGCGTCTTTCTATGGCTCCCCAGAGTATCGGTTCTTTATTACTCTGCAGGGGACATTCTTCCCATCATTTACGGAATGCAGATTCTTTCCCCGATTCTGCTCAGCTTTATTGTAAATAAGAGCAGAAGAGAAGTTCTCCTTGCCACATATAATTTGATTGCATTTTTCACCCTTATTCCATTTCTGATATTTCCAGAATGGTGGTTTTATCCCGCAATGCTGATGGTGTCATTTTTCAGCATAGGTGGCTGGGCAATCCTTATTCTTTACACACCCGAGAGCTTTCCCCCATCCATTCGCGGTTCGGCAGTTGGTAGCTCCGCGGGCATTGGAAGGATTGGTGGTATAATCGCACCTGCACTTACGGGACGCCTTATGGAATATGGCTCTTTGATAGCGCCATTTATTGTCTTTTCAGCCATGTTTCTGGCAATTCCGGCAATATTGCTATTCACATCTTCAGAGGAGACACCTTCATGAATTCCCTCAGCAGAACTGTTGCATACGAGCCCCTCGGAAGAAAGAAATTGAATACGGCAGTGTTCTCATCCTCCATTTCCCATCTGATGTTCAGCTTCTCAGCAAAAAGGACTGCGGGTCGATACGAACCCCTTGATCTGAGCATTCCCACCTCATGATCGAAGTCATGCAGTTCCACACCCTCTTCTTCAAGGATCTCATTAAGATTTTCCTCAACCCAGGAGTTTTCAGGTATTCTGACATCAAAACCGGGGAGTGGTAGTGCAAGATGCCCTCTCCTGCATTCGACGAGTTTTCGTGCAGATTTCAGAGTTGATTTTTTCACCACCTCATATTTTCTTTCATCGGGAATTCCTTCTCGATCAGATATTATCACCATATCCCTTTCTTCCACATACTTCAGATCCTCAAATTCTCTGATTCTGCGGGAAAGCAATCTGTTGAACAGGTAAGACTGATAGGCATGGATGAAGAGGATGACCATGTTTTTTGGCAGAGACAGAATTGCCTCAAGGGGTGTTTTCCCTTCAAGCAATTTGTGAAGGAGTACTTTCTCGTATCTCAGATAGTGAGGGAATTCCTTTATAATAGACGGATCTCTGGATTCCCAGGCAGATTCCCTGATTTTACGTGTATCTTCAGGCTCCGTGGGAAAAGATCTGCCAACATAGCTCCACAGGGCTGATTCGTATTCCTGTTTGATGAGCAATTTTCCGATCTCATGGGTAATGGCCCTCTGAGCACCGAACCTCTGATGACCAAAGAAGTTAGGAACACCCTTTATCTCAAGTTCCGATAGTGTATCATCCATTGTGGTGTGATCTTCCATATCCCTCACAACAATGGTAAAATTATTCCCCTTCAGATCTCCGAGATCGATCCTCTTATTGCTTTTTCCCACGACCTCGATATCAACATCAGGGATTTTCAACCCCGCTATCTCGCCCTCATCCATATTCCACACGGTAAAATATTGAACGGAAAGGGACCTTCTATCCTTGTTTCCAGCATATCCAATTCTCTTTTGCCCTATCCTCAATTTTTTTGAGATCTGTCTGACAAGCCCCGGTGTATCCCAGTTTTTCTTTGTGACCTTCAGAACAAGATAATTTCCATCATCATTCAGCCTCAGATCAATTACCTCTTCAACAAAAAAATCATCTGCACTCTGTCTCAGCTGACCGCCCGTACCGGGAGTTGAGGTTATGTACACCTCCATACCCGTATACCGTTCAATATCGTAATCCGACTCCATCTGCACATCACTTCAGAAGGGGCAGATCTCCCGTTATTCTGTCTATTTTTCCTTCTTTTTCAGGACCTATTCCAACCGCCGTTATCGTCCCCGGAGGGATCTCTGTTAGACCCGCATCTTTCACTATCGCAACAGGTAAGCCGGCTCTTTCGGCATTATCGGCAATATTCATAAGCTCTTCAAGATTTTTAACTCTCAAAACAATTTTTTTCTGCCCCTCCCTTTTCCATTCTTCTTTCAACTTTTTATCCCCCTTTTCATATGCAAGCAGGGATGCATGGGCAACTTGAACTGCAAGTTTACCCCTCGAAAGTTTCAGATCATCCCTGACCACTATAACCTGCTTGTACTCCTCACTACTCAAAATCCAGCTCCTCCAGTGAAACAGGTCTTGATTTCCTTTCTTTCCACATCTCTCCAACTTTGATGCCTTCCGATTCCTCAAAATTGTCGATTATCACGGTATCATCTCTTACCTCCTTTACGTGATTTAGAGGTACGCCAAGAAAATCCCCTTCCCTTTTAAAAATCAGATGATCCTCGAACACATCAAGACTCTCACCTATACGCTCTCCCCTGTACTCCACATACATACATATCAGTTTATTCTCTTCAGGTTCCATCTGAGATCCCTCAGAGAAGGTTGAGGTTCAAACTATATATATAACTATAGAAAAATCACCGGTACATGCTGTATCTCCTATCACGTGAGATCATTGTGGCGGATGATCGCCTGCTGAAAGGTACTAAGGCAGGTTTTTTTGGAGGATTCTGCTCATGCGGAGGGGAATATAAGGCCACATCATTTTTCAGGGATCGGAACCACATCTACGTTTTGAGAGAATGCGAATGTGGAAGCATGAATGTGCTTGTTTTTGATCCCGGATCTGACAGAGTTTACGAACACGACACCAGGAAGCTGGATAAAAAAGATTTCCTGAAAGCTCTTTCTCATGTCTTTACTGACAGCGAGCTTAAAGCACTTATTTCGAAACTTAAAGGGGATAAGTACAGCTATTCTGCATTTTCAAGGGCCAGAAAGAAGCTTGAAGATGCGGGTTTTTCACTTTCAGATTTTGAGGTCATCATATCATGAATTCAACTCTCACTTTTCGAAGACAAATGGCCAGCATGACCATATATATTTGAGTCAATTAATTTATATATTTTTTACATTTGATTAATTAAAAATGATTTAATTATCTTGCAAATTTAAATTTATAATATTCAAGTCGAATTAGATATATTTTTATATTCAATATTCTCTAAAAATTTACGAATTCCATCTATCCCAAATAAATTGAAATAAAATTGTGCAGAAGTGCATCCTGATACCACCTTCATGCCATTTTAAGCTATTAACCCCCATTAAACAGATGGCAGAAAGCATATTCACTAATTTTTTGGAACACCTCAGTTTCCAGATTTCAGATATTTAGGGAAATCTAAAAATTGTTATTCTAAATATTATGAAATAAATCAAGTATTAAATTTATATATAAAAAAATATTTAGTCAGTCTATTATATATGTTTAAACATATATTTTAAAGTTTCTTATATTC
>WAJW01000208.1 GCA_015523685.1 Archaeoglobaceae archaeon | reverse complement strand
TTGACGCAGTCTCAAACCTCATGTGGAAAAGGTCTCTCAGGAATCCTATATACTTTCTGTTTTTAACCCTCTCTGTATTAGAGGAACGTTTCAATACCTCTGTCTTTCCTCTTAATTCTCTCGAGTTTCAGAATCTCTCTGATGTATTTCTCTATCTCATCCCTCTCAAAACCATCCTCCATTCTTGATTCGAAATCCCTGCCATCTTTAATTCCAAATTCTTTGAGAACCATCCTGTATATCCTTCTTTTTTCGGCACTATCCAGCTTAATGTTGAGCTCTCTCAACAATTTTTCGAATGCATGAAGGGACATACCATAGTATTATTACTTTTTTTAAAAAATAATCTTTACGGATGTCATCGCTGATCTGTGGTACCGGCTTCCCTCAGTATTCTGATACAGATCTCAATAGATTCAAGGATGTCCTTCATTCTTGTTATTTCCGTTTCCTTCTCAAGCCTATGCAGAAGTTCCTCCAGTTTTTTACGGATAATCTCGCCAGTATCAGATCTCTCAGTTTTTTCGGTAATTACATTTTTTTCCTCAGTCTCTGTATCACCTTTGCCTTCATCACAGTAAACGCACATTTCCCTGTCGTTAACAAGAAACAGGGGTAGACCACAGGAGTCACAGTGCTTGGAGAGCATTTTCCATCCCCTGGCAAGAGCTCTTGAAGCAACGGCCAGCCTTTCATCTTCCATGAATATGAATCGGTACACATATATATTAATAGTTTTCACCATGTGAGTACATTATTTCTCCAGAGGTGGTGGAGGTGTCTGAAACCGAAGAGATCATTAAAAACTGTATAAACATTCTGGATCGCATTCTTCAGGATGAGATGGTTCCAAAAAATATTAAAAGAGCTGCGGACGAGGTAAGGCAGAATTTACTCAGTGGAGATGAGAGTCTTGCGGTGAGGGCAGCAACATCCATATCTATTCTGGAAGACGTTGTAAACGATCCCAACATTCCGATGCATGCAAGAACCCTTATATGGAATGTTACAAGCCAGCTTGAAAGAATATCAGTGGACAGCTAACTTTCAGATTTCTTTCTCTATCCATTCGGGCATCACGAAAGAGGCAATGTGGATCTCGGGAGTGTAATATCCAGTCTTAATATTTCTCCCCCGTATTCTCTCTCTCAGCACTTCAATATTGCTTTCAATCCTGTTGTCCGATGCGTAAACAAAGCTCCACATCCCGGATGGATATGAGGGTGTGAAGGCAAGGTATGGTTTCACATGTTTGAAAATCCTCCTGAACCCGGAAACTATCCTGATAAACTCGTCGAACTGGAGGAAAGGGGACTGGGACTGCATGGACATGCATCCGGAGAGAATTTCTGCGCATCGTCTGAAAAAGGATTCTGAAAAAAGGGAGGATGTGAGTTCAGTGGGATCGTATGAATCTATAAGAATTGCATCATACCTACCCTCCGTTTTCCTCACGAACTCATACCCATCCATGTACACAATCCTAACTCTTGGATCATCAAAGGCTCCTCCATCAATGCCAACGTACTTTTTTGAGACCTCTACCACATCCGGATCTATCTCAACAAGGGTCACCCTTTCCGGGTTGTGTTTTAGAACCTCCCTCAGAGCCCCCCCATCTCCTCCTCCAATAATAAGAACGTTTTCAGGAGATTCAATGGATAGCAACGGGACATGAGCGAGCATCTCGTGGTAATGACATTCGTCTCTCTCTGTAAGCTGTATCTTCCCATCCAGTACCAGCATTTTTCCCAGATCGGTCTGGTAAACCTCGATCTTCTGATACCGTGATCTCTTTTCCAGTATCTTATCTCTCACTCTAACTCTGACTCCGAGACCTCCCAGGTCTTCCCTGAACCACATATGGTTACTCAAACTCTCTTCTGTCTATTACCCTTTTTGCTTTCCCCTCATACCTTGGAAGTGTATTCGGCTCCCTGATAACAACATCAGCTTTCACATTCAGATACGCTTTCAACTCATTCTTTATCCTATTCGCAAGACCATCGTCTACTCTGACGTTCTCTTTTCTTTCCACCTCCACCGTAAGGCTATCAAGTGCACCTTTTCTGTCGACAATCATCTGCCATGCCTCTCCCAGCTCGGGGAATTTCATCAGGACAAATTCAACTTGACTGGGGAATACATTGATACCCCTCACCACAACCATGTCATCCGCCCTTCCCAGGATTCCCTGTGGCAATCTCGGATGGGTTCTTCCGCACGAGCATGGCTCGAAATCTGCAATTGTTATGTCACCAATCCAGTATCTTATCAGGGGCATTGCATCCTTTGTGAAGTTTGTGAGAACCATAACCCCTTTCTCACCCTCTCCAACAGGCTCCTTTGTCTCCGGATCTATTACCTCAAGATAGAAATGATCGCCCCAGATGTGTAAACCTTCCTGGGCAGTGCATTCCGCACCTACACCAGGGCCGCACATCTCACTCAAGCCGTAGTGATCATAAGCTCCACCCCCATGAGCTCTGAGACCAAGCATATCTTCAATTCTCTCCCTTGTCTTCTTTGACCATGGTTCTGCACCTATGAATCCAATCCTGAGGTTCAGGTCTTTTTCTGGGTCTATGCCCATCTTCTCCATTGTTTCTGCAAGAAAGACAGCATACGATGGAGTACAGGTTATAACAGTAACTTCAAAGTCCTTCATGATTTCTATCTGTCTCTGTGTATTTCCTGTTGAAACGGGTATAACCTTTGCTCCCAGCTTTTCCGCACCATAATGAAATCCAAGACCACCGGTGAAAAGACCATAACCATACGCATTCTGTACAACATCATCCGCAGATGCTCCCGCAGCCTTCATTGCCCTGACAATCAATGTTGCCCATGTGTCGATATCCTTCCTTGTGTATGCAACTGCAGTGGGTTTGCCGGTGGTTCCAGAAGATAGATGCCACCTCACAATCGATTCCATGGGAACTGAAAGAAGACCGTAGGGGTAATTATCTCTCAAATCCTTCTTGTACGTGAAAGGTAGCTTTGAAATATCCTCAACGGTTTTTATATCATCCGGTTTTATACCCTCTTCCTTAAATCTCCTCCTGTAAAATGCATTATTCTCATAAACCTTTTTCGCAACGGATTTCATCATTTTGAGCTGGTACTCGCGTAATTCATTCACAGGCATTGTCTCCATCTTCTCATTTTCGAATGCCACATGTTTCACCTCCGGATATCTCAAAACACAGAACAACTGACAGGTTCTTCATAAAAAAATTTTATCATTTTACATTCAGCTGTGTTTACGATTAACAAATAAACTGTGCTATATCTTTACAAAGTTCACTTTTCATGCGTTAAAAACTTACAAAAATTAGAATTATTATACATTTTATTTTTTCTTGCTAAGAAATGACAATCAGAAACTTTAATAAGGATAATACCGAACCTCTACACTGTAATAGTCATGAGGTGAACCTGATGGGCGAAGAAGAACTGCTTGTAAACTACAATTTAATGGAGTATCTCAAGCCAGAGAACATGCCTGATGATATAAAAATATGGGATGAAACACTCAGGGATGGCGAACAGACTCCAGGTGTTGTCCTTTCTGTGGATGAAAAGATCAGAATTGCCCGATTGATGGATGAGATAGGCATCCATATAATCGATGCTGGTTTTCCTGCTGTTGCTGAAAGTGAACGAAAGGTGGTTAAAGCTCTTGCAGAAGAGGGATTTAGTAATTCAAGACTTCTCGCATCCGCCAGGACTGTTAGAGGAGATATCGAGGCGTGCATTGAATGCGATGTGGATGAGGTGGCAACATTTATTGCAGCAAGTGATCTCCATATAAAATATAAGTTGAAAATGTCAAGAGA
Organism: Archaeoglobaceae archaeon; assembly: GCA_015523685.1. Lineage (GTDB taxonomy): Archaea > Halobacteriota > Archaeoglobi > Archaeoglobales > JdFR-42 > WAJW01. The sequence continues at coordinate 8,335 of WAJW01000208.1, read as the reverse complement.
TGAGGTAATTGAACGTGCTGTAGATTCGATTGAATTTGCAAAGGAACATGGCGTTACGGTGAATTTTGTTACAGAAGATTCTACGAGATCTGATCTGAATTATCTAACAAGGTTGTATAAAGCTGCTGAGGAAGCAGGTGCGGACAGGGTTGTAATATCCGATACGGTGGGTTTTGCCCGACCCGCGGTCATCAAGTATATCATATCTCATCTCAGAAAAAATCTCAGTATTCCTCTTTCAATTCACTGTCACAATGATTTTGGCCTTGCAACTGCAAATACCCTTGCGGGAATAGAAGAGGGAGTCTCAGTTCCTCATACGTGTGTGAACGGCTATGGGGAGAGGGCCGGTAATGCTCCCCTTGAAGAGGTTGTGATGGCTCTGGAAATTCTCTACGGGTATGATACGGGTATAGAAACAGAGAGAATTTATGAATTGAGCAAACTCACTGAAGAAGCATTTCTCGTACCTCTCGCCATTCATAAGCCAATTGTTGGAGAGAATGCATTCAGCCATGAGGCAGGTATCCATGTTCACGGTGTTCTTGCTCATGCCCTCACATATGAACCCATCCCTCCTGAAATGGTGGGAAGGACAAGGGCATTTTTCCTCGGAAAACACACCGGGGCGGCGATTGTGGATCACAAGCTGAGGGAAAAGGGCATAACCGCTCCAAAAGAAAAGCTCATTGAGATCGTAAACAGAATCAAGTTCAGTGCGGAAACTAGATCAAAAGAGGAATTAAAGAAGACATTGAAAGAAGCTCAGAATGCAATTAAACGGGCGAGAGGTGGTATGACCGAAGAAGAATTCTGGAAGATCGTTGAGGAGGTTCTGGGGGTAAAGATTGAATAGGTCAGAGGGATATGAATGGTTTTGAGAGATGTTGTGAAGGACAATCCGGGTGAGGAGGTATTCCTTCTTGGAAATGAAGCAATTGCACGGGGGTTTATAGAGGGGAGATTGAGGTTCGGAGCTGCATATCCTGGAACTCCATCATCGGAGATAACCGATACGCTTGCAAGAGCGTGTGCGGAGTTGAGAGGAAGGTATGACTTCTTTTTCGAGTACTCCGTTAATGAAAAGGTTGCATTCGAGGCGGCTGCAGGAGCTTCGATGGCCGGAAAAAGAGCTGTTGCAATAATGAAACATGTGGGGGTGAACGTCGCTGCAGATGCACTCTTCAGTTTTGCCTACATTGGAGCTAAAGGGGGTTTTGTTCTTGTTTCTGCAGATGATCCTTCTGCCCATAGCTCGCAAAATGAACAGGATAACAGGTGGTATGGCAAGAGTGCATATGTTCCGGTCATTGAGCCATCAACCATCCAGGAGGCCCACGAACTCTCAAGAGAGAGTTTTGAGATTTCTGAGATGCTTGGTCTGCCCGTCATATTCAGAACTGTGACAAGGCTCTCCCATGCCAGCGGTATAATTAAACTCGGTGAGATTCCAGATGAGCCATTCACCAAGGTAAGCTTCGAGAAAGATCCATCTGAATTTGTGCTGATCCCCGCACATGCCAGGACGGGAAAGATCAAATTGCTTGAAAAGATGGAGAAGGCAAGGGAGTTTGCAAACAAAAGTGATTACAACCGGATCATGGAGGGTGACAGCGATGTGGGCATCCTGACAGGTGGTCTCGGATATGTCTATGCCCTCGAGGCCCTGAAATATCTTGATCTTGATGCCTGGGTTATGAAGGTCACCACAATGAATCCATTACCCGATGAAAAAATCTCGGATTTCATATCCCAGATAGACAGGCTCGTGGTTGTTGAAGAACTCGATCCATATCTTGAGCTTCATGTGAAGGCCATTGCAAAGGATGTTAACCCGGATCTTGAGATTCACGGTAAATTTACAGGGGACTTTCCGATGGAATATGAATACACAGTCGATGTTGTTGAGAAGGGAATTGCAAGCTCCCTTGGCATGGCTCCCAAAGTGGATTTTGAAGAAATCAGGAACAGGGCAAATGAGGCAAAGAAAATCCTTCCACCACGTCCTCCAATTCTCTGTCCAGGCTGTCCTCACACCGCCTCTTTCTATGCGATCAAGCAAGCAACAGGTGACAGTGCACTGTATCCGAGTGATATTGGATGCTATACCCTGGGTGTCAACCCGCCTCTCAGCACTGTGGACATAACCCTGTGTATGGGTGGAGGTGTTGGAACTGCGAATGGGCTTTCGTATGTTGTGAAAGATGATATCGTTGTTACGGTTGGAGATTCCACTTTCTTCCACGCCTGTATCCCATCCCTGATCGATGCTGTATACAACAACAATAAATTTGTCCTTGTTGTGCTTGACAACAGAACAACAGCAATGACGGGACACCAGCCCCATCCGGGCACTGGTGAAAGGGCATGCGGTGAGATAGGGAAATTCATTCCCATAGAGGATGTGGCGAGGAGCATAGGGGTTGATTTTGTTGAAGTGGTCAATCCCTACAATTTGAGAAAGATGACAGAGGTTATGGAAAGGGCTCTTGCCCACGACAGGGTTGCTGTTGTTGTTGCAAGGAGAGCATGTGCCATTCTCTGGAACAGAGAAAGAAAACAGAAAGGTATCAAAATCAAGCCATTCACCGTAACCGAGGATTGTACAAGATGTCTGAGATGTGTTACCAGCTTTACATGTCCTGCTCTTGTGCTGGTTGGCGACCAGGTTACCATCGACGAAACCCTGTGTGCGGGATGCGGTGTCTGTTTCCAGGTGTGTCCGTATGGGGCAATAGTGAGCAAGGATGTTGCTGAGAAAGAGGTGAGCTGAAATGGCGGTTAGGGCCATTGAAAGGACGGCTGTTAAAGATAAAAGCGAGGAGGTTGAGGAGTTCAACATATTTGTAAGCGGTGTTGGGGGCCAGGGTGCACTGACCGCTTCTGGAATAATCGCGAGAGCTGCCAAAATGTCCGGTCTAAAGATACTTGCGGCAGAGACCCATGGAATGGCTCAGAGAGGTGGAAGCGTCTCAGTCCATCTGAGAATCGGTAGCAAGGTTTTTGCCCCTCTCATTCCGGTTGGAAGAGCACATGTTCTTTTTGCTCTTGAACCTTCCGAGGCTCTGAGGTATATCGAGTATGTCAGCAGTGACGGTCTGGTAGTGGTGAATACAAAGGAAATTGTCCCCCCGTCGGTTAATATGGGGGATGTGGTTTATCCATCTATAGAGAAGATTGGAGAAGTTTTGAAGGAGTTTGCCAGAAAGGTCATTCTTGTTAACGCCCATGAACTTGCTGTTAAAGCCGGGAATCCACTGACAAACAATGTCGTCATGCTCGGAGTGATGGCAAGGGCAATTGATCTTCCCTTTTCGAATGATATCCTGAAAGAATCAATTAAATTGACAGTTCCGGAGAAGGCTCTTGAGGTGAACATGAAGGCATTTGACCTTGGATACGATTATGCCGAGAAATACATGAGGGAGATGTAAATGCTCAAAGAATTCAAGCTTTTCGGGAGAGGCGGTCAGGGAATTGTAACCGCGGGTGAATGGCTCGCAAAGGCGGCAGCGCTTGAAGGTAAATATGCTCAATCAGTCCCTTCATTCGGGTCTGAAAGAAGAGGTGGGCCGAGCCAGTGCTCTTTGAGGATAAGTGACACCCCGATTCTTCTCAAGTTCAGCGTAATCAATTTTGACCAGCTTTATGTCTTTGACCCATCCATATGGAAGTATGTGAATGTTATTGCCGGCATGAAAGACAATGCCATACTTGTCTTCAATTCAAGGTTATCCAGGGAGGAGCTGGAGGACAATCTCAGAAGTGGTAAGTACGGGTACACGCTGGAAAAAGACGCGACCATATATACGATTGATGCGACAGGAATAGCTCTGGAAGAGATAGGCAGACCCATAACAAACACAACAATGATGGGAGCCTTTTCCGCAATTACCGGGCTGGTATCCCTTGACTCTCTTGTGAAAATTGTTGAGTCCGGTCTTCCCGGAGATCTGGTAGAACCGAATGTGAATGCCATGAAGAAGGCTCATGAGATTATGAAAAGAGAGGTTAAGAAAGAGGTGCCTGCATGAGCAATTATCTTGAATATGTTAAGAAGACGAAACATACGGTGGTGTATCCTCCGGGATGGAGTGTGGTCAATAAAACAGGCACCTGGAGGAGCATGAAGCCTGTGATAGATCAGGATAGATGCACGAGATGTGGACTCTGCTGGATCTACTGCCCTGATGGCGCTGTGATAAAGAAAGAAGACAGATTTGAGATCAATTATGATTACTGCAAGGGATGCGGGATATGCATGGAGGAGTGCAAGAGAAGGGCGATAGAGATGGTCAGGGAGGAGGAATGATGCAGGAAGTAAGAGAGGTATGGAGCGGTAACAGAGCAGTGGCAGAATCCGTAAAGAGAGCAAGGGTTCAGGTTGTTTCAGCATACCCCATAACTCCTCAGTCCTCTGTTATGGAATATATTGCAAAGTTCATTCATGATGGAGAGCTCGATGCAAGGATGATAAGGGTGGAGAGCGAGCACAGCGCTCTTTCCGCTGCATGTGGTTCGAGTCTTTCAGGAGCGAGAACCTTCACCGCAACATCAAGCCAGGGACTCATGCTGATGGCGGAGGTTCTGTTCTTTGCATCAGGTTTGAGACTTCCTGTGGTGATGGCTCTTCCCAACAGATGCCTTGAATCTCCGGTTAATATATGGAGTGATCATCAGGACAGTCTTGCAGTGAGAGACAGCGGGTGGATCCAGCTTTATGCCAGCGATGTTCAGGAAGTTCATGACATGACAGTTCAGGCTTTTAAACTCTCAGAGGATGAAAGAATTCTCCTGCCATCCATGATCTGTTATGAGGGATTTCTTATTTCCCATGTATCGGAAGTTGTGAATCCCCTGCCTCAGGACCTCGTTGATGAATTCCTTCCCGAACCGGACCCAAAATGGGCGGTATTTGACATTGAAAATCCCTTTCAGGTTAACGAATTGCTAACCCCTGAGGGATTTCCGGAATACAGGTACAAACAGCACAAGGCCATGTTGAGGGCTGTGGATGTGTACACAGAAATTGGCAGGGAATTTGCCAGAATTTTCGGAAGAGAATATTCTCCCGTGAGAGGTTTTATGCACGAAGATGCTGACGTCCTGATAGTGGGTATAGGTTCAATCATGAGCACAGCAAGGCAGGTTGTTAAGGAATTGAGAGAAAGAGGAGAGAAGGTGGGTACTGTTGAACTTAAGATGTTCCGTCCATTTCCCGAAAAGGAATTCAGAGAGCTGACAGAGAATGCCAGAATTCTTGCGGTCATGGATAAGGATATTGGTTTTGGAAGTTCCGGGATGGTGTATCCCGACATAACAAGGGTGTGGTACAACAGAGATGGCCCATCAGCCCTTAATTTCATCGTAGGGCTTGGAGGCAGAGAGGTTGTACCTGAGACCATCCACAGGATATACAGAATTGCGAAAGACACAGATCCTGATAAAATAGAAGAGGATGTATTCTGGCCAGATACTATGACAGAGGTGATAGATTGAAGTTAAAGGAAGTTACGGATGAGGAATTTCTTCATCACGGGGGGATGGCATGTCCTGGATGTGGAGCCTACCTGGGCCTCAGGCTTGCTCTCAAGGCTCTCGGAAAAAATACAATACTATTCAATGTAACAGGATGCATAGCCACAACGCTGATCATGGGTGTTACGAAGATTCCCATGATCCACACTCTTTTTGAAAACGGCCCTGCGATTGCAAGTGGTGTCGATTACGGACTTTCTGCATTAGAAAAGCGGGAGGGAATCAATCTTCTCGTTTATGCGGGAGATGGAGGGACAGCGGATATAGGACTGCAATCCCTTTCTGGAGCGATAGAGAGGGGTCATGATTTCGTGTACATATGCTACGATAATGAGAGCTATATGAATACGGGAGGTCAGAGAAGCGGAACAACTCCCTTTGGAGCCATAACGACCACAACTCCCGCCGGAAAGAAGATCAAGGGGGAAACAAGACCGATCCATTTGAGGAAGGATATGGTCGAAATTGTGGCTGCACATGGGACACCCTATGTGGCTTCTGCATCCATAGCATATCCTCTTGATTTCATGGAAAAGGTGAAAAAAGCTGCAGAAACAAGAGGTCCCGCGTATATACATCTCTTTGCAACATGTCCAACGGGATGGGGTGCTGACCCCGCAAAGACAATCGAGATTGCCAGACTTGCAGTTCAGACCGGAATGATCAACCTTTTTGAGATCGTTAATGGAGAGAGGAGAATAACCGTCAGGGTGAGAAAAAGGAAACCTGTTGAGGAATATCTCAAATTACAGAGAAGATTTAAGCCATTGCTTGAGGATAGAGAAGCTCTGAAATCTCTTCAGGATTATGTTGACAGAAAATGTGAATTGCTCGGTGTCGATATGGAGGATAGAAAATGAGGAAAGTTGCGGTAGTGGGAGTCGGACACACCAAATTTGGAAAGAGGAATGCTGGATGGAGGGATCTTGTCCAGGAGGCAGGTAAACTTGCATTTGACAGTGTTGAGAACCTTGAGCCCCGGGATATAGAGTCCTTTTTTCTGGGGGCAGCCCAGCCTGAGAGATTTGCATTTCTGACTCATGTTGCTCCCCTTGCTGCTGAGATGCTCGGAATAACTCCCAGAAAGATCATAGCAAGGACGGAACTTGCATGTGCATCGGGTCAGGCGGCAATAAGATACGCTTACGCAACAATCGCTGCTGGACTTACCGATATAGCAATGGTTGTTGGCGTTGAAAAGATGTTCATGCCAAACATGCTGGAGGCGCAGTCCAACATGACCTGTGTTCTTGATAGAGAGTGGGATGGAGTAAATGGACTTTCAGCTCCTCCATTCTTTGCCATGTGTGCTCAGAGGCACATGATTGAGTATGGCACAACGAGGGAACAGATGGCAATGGTCAGGGTGAAGAATCAGAAGTTTGCATCAAAAAATCCTTTAGCCCAGTTTTCGGGAAAGGAATTCAGAGTTGAAGATGTTGTCAGATCCAAACCTGTTTCACCACCGCTCTGCCTTCTCGATTGTTCAGGAATCACTGACGGAGCTGCGGCAATGATTCTTGTTGAGGAGAGCCTGGCAAAGAAGTTCACCGACACTCCTATGTACATCATTGGTAGTGGGCAGGCGAGCATAGGAAATCTCATAAACGGGCTTCCCGGACTTGCAAACTGGGATGCATGTGCCGTTGCTGCAAAGGAAGCATACAGGATGGCGGGTGTAACCCCCGATGACATAGATATAGCGGAAACACATGACTGCTTCACCATCTCAGAGATTATAGAATATGAAGAGCTTGGATTCTGCAAGAAAGGCGAAGGAGGAAAATTCATTGAAGAAGGCCAGTCCGATATAGGTGGAAAGGTTGCGGTTAATACCCGTGGTGGACTTCTCGGAATGGGTCATCCACTCGGTGCAACCGCCCTGAGTCAGGCCATAGAGCTTTTCTGGCAGTTCAGAGGAGAAGTTCCGGACTACAGATATGTTGATGGTGCTGAAATCGGGCTTACACACAATCTGAGCGGTTCAGCGAGTGTTCACAGCATACTTATATACAGGAGGGGATGAAAGTGGAGTACAGAACTGTAAAGCTTCCCGAGAAAATTGATCTTCCTACAATGCTCGATTTTTATCCACTTCAGACAGAGGAGTGGACGAGAGTAAGCAGATTTTTCGAGAACCTTAAGGAAGGCAAGCTGACAACCACAAAATGCAGGGATTGCAATGCTCTCCACTGGCAACCAAGGATTGTATGTCCGAAATGCATGTCTGACGATCTCGAATGGGTTGAACTGCCCAGAGAGGGAAAGCTTCATGCTTTCGTTGAATCTGTGGTTATCCCTCTCGGCATGGAGCAGGAAATGCCCATGATCGTCGGTGTCGTGGAGATTGGAGGATTGAAGATAAGCACAAAGATCGACGATGCAAAGCTGGAAGATCTGGAAGTTGGAATGGACATGGAGCTTAAGGTCGTGAAGGTCGAAGATGGTAAACAGGAACGCTACTGGTACAGATTCCGCCCGAAGAAATAAAATTCTCTTCTCCTTTCTTTCAGATTGTCAGAACTTTTATTCAGGCATATTGCCTTTAAATGAAGACATGGCACCGATTGATTGATAAGAATCATGCCCGCAATCACTGGAACTTTCATGGCTTGAAACTTTTTTTACATGTTTCAGGAATGTACTGGCTATCAGTAAACCTTCAGTCCGGACATAACATTTTTAACGTTTCGGCCTTTTATTTTGAAAATTGACCTACTTTATACAGGTTGATCGGGACAACGATATTGAGTTATTGAGGTTATTAGATAGATGGAGCTGTATTTAACAGTAAAAC
>WAJW01000207.1 GCA_015523685.1 Archaeoglobaceae archaeon | reverse complement strand
GAATGGATGTGGCTTATTGCAACGGCCTTCTTTCTCGGTGAAATAGGCGGAGGTATATTCTTTATCTCATACCTTTTCGGATTCAATTACGGATTGATCATAAGCCTGATACTGGTTCTTATCGGAAAAACCACTGCACACATCCTCTATCTCGGCAGGCCTGAGAGATTCTGGAGGATGTTCTCAAACTTTCAATCGTGGATCACAAGGGGCCTTTACTCCATCCTGATATTCGGTGTTTCTGGTGTGATCTACACCCTTGCAGTCTTCAATCTGATCACCATCTCTCCAGGATTGACATTTGCGATCGGGATTGTAGCGGGATTCATGTCCATAATAGTCATGATTTACGACGGGTTCGTAATGTCCTACTCTCCCGCAATACCTCTGTGGAATACCGCCCTTCTTCCGGTTCTGTGTGTCACCTACTCTCTCCTCGGGGGGGCAACCCTGACTCTCTTCCTCGTAAACCAGTTAAACATCAGCATAACAGGATTGTCAATGCTTGAATCCATTGAGATGGCCCTTCTCATCCTCAATCTGATTGTGATCCTTGTATATGTGACCACAATGAAGTATGGAACGATAACAGCAAAAAAATCAGTTGATTTTCTCGTGAAAGAAAGATACTCCATCCCATTTCTTGGTGGTGTGGTTGTCATCGGACTGATCATGACAATGATACTCGTTCTCATCTACACGTCAACACCACTCTATATCGTACTGGTGGGAATAGCGATTACAGAGCTCATAGGCGATTACCTCATAAGAATCCTGCTTTTAAAATCGGGGATATACGCTCCGGTTCTCATATGAGGAGATAACATGTCTCATGAGAGGGCTGAGATTTTTTACAGAGAGGATGGGTCCGGAGACACCACACTTATCCTCCTCCATGGTGTTCTTGAAACCTCCGAAACGATGAAAGAAATGCATAACATCCTCTCCCGGAAGTACAGAGTGATATCGATGGACATAAGGGGACATGGAAGAACACCCAACCCCGAGGATTTTCTGAACCTCGGAATCATGTCCGAGGATGTTGCTGGGTTCGTGGAAGAGAAAGACATTTCCGCCCCGGTAATTCTGGGATACAGTCTTGGGGGATACATAGGCATGTACATCGCATCCAGACTGAATGCAGATCTTTCAGGGCTGATATGCCACGAGGTAAAGTTCGACTGGACGCCCGGGTTTGCAGAGAAGATGTCCAGACTGTTCGATCCTGAAAGAATCGAGAGAAAAAATCCCGAATATGCAGAGAAACTCTCAAAAATGCACATTCATGGATGGAAAAAGCTTTCAAGAGAGGTCATGGAGTTCATCAGAAATATGCCAGAAGAAAAGCTGAGAGAGAATGATTTCAGAAAAATTGACTGTCCGGTTATGGTATCTGCAGGAGATCAGAGCGAGCTCGTGAAGCCCGAGGAGGTGCTCATGGTTTGCAATGCGGTGGAGAACTCATGTATGTGCATAATGCCATTTGCCAGGCATCCGCTAAGAACAATTCCGATGGAGATCTACCCGATGTTAATAGAAAAATTTATTCAGAAGCTGTAATAACTGAGGGAAATTTAATTTAGCCATATATTGACAAGAAAACCCTCAAAACAAAATCCTTATATATTGATTTAATGTGGAGGATATCACATGCTTGATGTGCTGACCAGAATTTTAGTGTACGGTACAATAGTCAGCGGGATATGGGCCCTTGTTGCATCCGGCTTTACACTCATATTCGGTGTTGGAAGAATGCTCAATTTTGCCCACGGGACCCTTTTTGTTCTTTCCGCTTATTTTGGTATTGTTTTTGCCAAGAACCTTGGTATAAATCCCTACGTTTCATTCATTCTTGCGGTGATCCTCGTTGGCCTTTTTGGAGTTGCCATGTACAGATTCACAATATCCCCGATAAGGCATCACGATATAATGGTCATCATTGTGACCCTTGCAATAGCTCTTCTGGTTGAGCAGATACTCCTTCTTATCTTCGGGAGTTATCAGACCTCATTTCCCTCACTGGTCAAGGGAGTTGTTACAGTGGGGGGTATTCCTGTCCCTGTCAAGAGGATTGCAGCCCTCATCATTGCGATAATTGCGCTGATCCTTCTTGAACTGTTTACAAACAGAACCAAAACCGGAAAGAGCATAATTGCCTCGGCTCAGGATACAGAGGCAGCAAGTTTGATGGGCATAAACGTTGAGAGGGTTTTCATGCTCACGATGTTTATCTCTTCGGTTCTTGCTGGAGTGGGAGGTTTGCTCTATTCCCAGATCTACGCCATATCTCCTGAGATGTCCATGAAAGCCCTTCTGTATGCCTTTGCCATTGTTATTCTGGGCGGTCTCGGGAGTGTGAGGGGCAGTATCGTCGCATCTTTCATAGTTGGATACATTCTCATTGCGGTCACAACGCTTTTCGGGGCAAACTGGTCTCAGTTTGCAATGCTTATAGCCATAATAGGTATTCTCATATTCAAGCCGAGTGGTCTGTTCGGGGTGGAAGAATGATCGTTGAAAAACTCGACATCAAAAAGCTTGCTGTCCTGATTGTAGCATTCATACTTGCGATAACAGCCCCCTTTTATGTTCCAGAAGCCTTCATATATCTCATAGGACTGACATTCATATTCATCATACTTGTCGTCAGCTGGGACGTCATGGTTGGATACACAGGACAGGCAAATCTTGGACACACCGTGTTCGTTGGTATCGGAGCATACACAGCAGCACTCCTTCAGGTACCCTCAAGATTCTCCGCATCACATACATTCGCATTTCTTTCAGCAATGCCTCAGGCCCCCATACCCGTCTCAATCATTATGGGAGGAGTGATGGCAGGCATAGTTGGACTCGTTATCGGTGTTATAACTCTCAGGCTTAAGGGATACTACTTTGCCCTTGTCACAGCTGTTCTTCCTCTCGTTTTCATGCAGACTGTCTTTGTGTGGATAGATGTTTTTGGTGGAGAGGAAGGATTCTCAATAGGGCTTGATAGAGCTCTCGGCGCAACAACAATGGGCAGGTATTACATCGCTTTCGTTCTGATGATAATCTCTGTAGCAATAATGCTTGCCATCGTAAAAAGCTCTCTCGGACTCAAATTCAAGGCAATCAGGGAGGATCAGGAAGCGGCTGAAGCAGCGGGAATCGACACGGTTAAATACAAGCTCATAGCTTTCCTGATAAGCTCATTTTTCGGAGGCATAGGTGGTGCGGCCATAGTTCACTACAGAATAACAATAAGCCCTGAGGTATATGACATCCCTCTGATGCTCCTCATAATACTTGCCGGTGTTATAGGTGGACTGGGGACAATATACGGGCCAATCATTGGCGGTTTCCTGATATATCTTGCAAAGAACTGGTGGTTGAGAGAACTTGTGGACAGATTCCTCCAGGGTACGCACCTCCCGATAAATGACGAGGTTATCCTCTACATTCTGCTTATAATCATAGCAATATTCATGCCCGGAGGAGCATTTGAAGAGGTCAGAAAAAGAATAAAACGGGATTGAAATGAAAAATGGATTAACATAAAGATAATCTGTATTGCATTCTCTCACTTCCGCTCCAGTCTGGCCAAAATGCAAAGAAGCTCTCCTCATGTACAGAAACCTTATCGACTTATCCGGTCAACCATGAAATCCAGAAAGATCCTCGAATAGGCTTAAGAAGTGGATAAGTTGTCCGTATGCCCTCTTTTTCTGTATTTGTTTTTCAGGGAGAGACAATAGAGGTCCTTGAGAACATCATAGAGGAGATAGAAATTTATCTTGATGTCGATGAAACTCAGATCGAGGCAGAGATTAAAGAAAAAAGACCTCCACAAAGCCTATGTGCCCTTCTTTGAAAAAGAGAACTCTTCGAATAATTTTGAACCAGATAGGATTGACTGTCGTCACTGACCGGCTTTCAGTTTTTCTGGCATTCGAATTCACCTCATCTCGATCCAATTAGAATATGTAATTTTATCTCTCTCAACAAAAGGC
>WAJW01000206.1 GCA_015523685.1 Archaeoglobaceae archaeon | reverse complement strand
ATAATGTACAGGTGGTCATTCCTGATCTGCATGACCCTCCGGACAGTGTCTTCCGTTATGACACAGTGAGGAGCAGATGTCGCTGAGATAACAACGTCGCATGTAACCATGTACTTGCCCATTTCACTGAAGTTAACGGCAATACCGCCGATATCCTCCGCGAGCTTCCTTGCATTGTCAAAGGTTCTGTTGGCAATGAATATGGCGTTCGCATTCTTATGTGATATGGCCCTTGCGACAAGCCCCCCCATTTCTCCTGCTCCAACTATCAGCACTTTTTTCCCTCTCAGAGACCCGAGGGTTTTTTCAGCAAGCTGAACAGCTGCAGATCCGATGGAAATAGCCCCCCTGCTTATCCCTGTGAGAGTCCTCACCTTCTTACCCACATGAATGGCCTTTCTGAAAACAAGGTCAAGAACATCCCCGATCCCTCCCATTTCCTTTGCAAGGCAGTACAGATCCCTGACCTGACCGAGAATCTGATCCTCGCCCACCATCATGGATTCGAGACCTGAGGCGACCCTGAGGAGATGTTCGAGACACTCCCTGTCCTGATGGATCTCTATAATCCTATCGGAAACACCCATTTTCTCTGCAAATGAATGGAGGAAATCACTGCAGTTCTCTCCAACAACGTACACTTCCACCCTGTTGCATGTGAGAAGAACAGCGCACTCCCTTATACCATCATGCGAGAGAATCCTCTCAATCAATGCTCTGTAATCCCCATGCCACGCATTCTGAATCTCCTCGACAGTTGCTTTCTTGTGAGAAATTACAAGGTTTGCGATCTCCATTCTCTTAACCTCTTAACTGCGTAGTTAAAGGCAGTTCTGTAATCACTCAGGTGGTTCCACATGCCAGAGTCATTGACAAGCATCCAGAGGAGCCTTTCTCTATCCCTCTGATCCTCCACCTCTTTCTTCAACAGGTCGCGTATTTCAGTAATAAGCTTTACCATTGTATCCAGGTTTTCAGGAAGAACTTCCTGAATTCTGATTCTGAGGAATCTTGAAAGGACGGGAGACGCTCCATGGGTGGATACCGCGATGATATATCTGTCTCCCTTTATCATCGATGGAATTACAACATCTCCCTTTTCTGTTGCACTGTTAACAAGTATATTCTTTTTTTTCGCCATCTCCATTATTTTTCTGTTTAGCCGGGGGTCATCTGTGGCTGAAATCACAAGATAAGCACCATCAATAACCTGCTCAATATCTCTGTCCGACACTATCTCCTGTTTCACAATCCTGATTGCCCCTTCTTCATGCAAATCCAGCAGTTCTTTCACAAAATCTTTGCTCACAACAACAACTTCGGAAATCCCACAGAAGTATCTCGCCTTCCTGTATCCTACCGCTCCTCCTCCGATTATCACGACTTTTTTTCCAGAAAAGTCAATATAGAGAGGGAGATAACCCTTCATATTCTCACATGAGTCTTCTTATATTCCTTTATGCTCCACACAATGCGATAGTCTCTGAAACCTATCTCATTCGAAATTCTCTCTATGATTTCAAGACACTCCTCTCTGCTTTTTCCATGGATCATGGCATACAGATTGTAATTCCATCCGGGAAACCTTGGTCTCTCATAGCAGTGAGTAACCTCACTGAACCGTGCCACCTTTTTCCCCACCTCTTCAACAAGCTCATCATCCACATTCCACACGACCATGGCGTTGTATCTGAACCCTGCATTCCTGTGTTTTATTGATACGGCCAGCCTTCTTATCGCTCCACGCTCAATAAGATTTCTAACTCTCTCTATCACCTCATCCTCTTCCATTCCGGCCATTTTCCCTATTTCCTCAAATGGTCTCTCAACAACAGGAAACCAGTCCTGCATTATTTTCAAAAGTTCCAGATCCCTTTCATCAAAATCTGAAGGATACGCCAATTTTGAACACCCTCCTTGCAGGCAGATCATACACATCATATCCTGAAAGCTCCCGAATCTTTCTGAGAATTTCATCTATCCTTTTCCTGCTCTCCGCTGTGATCGTAAACCAGATGTTATAATCAGCGTCTCTAAGGTAGTTGTGGGTCACCTCTGGGAACATGTTTATGATTTCTGCCACCCTGTCAGTATCTTCCGCATCAACCTTCATTGCCACAAGAGTGCTCTCATACCCGAGTCCCCTGGGATTCAGAACCGGTCCGATCCTTCTTATTATACCGTCCGCCATGAGTTTTCTCAGTGATTCAATCACCTCTTTTTCTGACATCCCCACCATATCTCCGAGAACCCTGAAGGGCCTGGTCTCAAGAGGTATGGACTTCTGGGCGATGTTCAGCAGTTCCTTTACTTTCCCATCATTCATTCCTTTCATAACCCTTAGCTCCTTCTCATATATTTTAGTGAATATGGTGAAGGATATATCCACGATTATGGCAAACAGCCCAACAAGGTAGATGGCATCAAACAAGCCCGCTCCCCCAATTATAAGGGAAAAGTTGTGAGGCACCATACCTGAAAGTTTCGTCAGGTTGAAAACATCCGCCCCCAGTATAACTCCCAGGGTACCTGAGATGTAAGCAATCGGCCCTCTCTCCTCATGTTTTCGGGTACCTGCAAGGGAGTACAGGGATGCGACAAGGATGATGGATGGTATATTGCCCACCAGAACTCCCCTGAGCGTAACCTCGGAATTCGTGTAAACAAGATAGGCAACAATTATAACTCCACCGACAGCCTTCCAGAATGGAGCCCTTCCGGTTACAAGTAACCTGAGAGATATTGCAAGGGGAATAAGAAATCCTGCAACATTTCCGGCAAAATTAATGTTATTCACTGTTGCAAGATGGATATCCGGTATGAAGAAGTAGGCCACGAGAGAGCCAAAAACTATAACAGCAGTTTCGGCAAAGGTGAATCCCACGTTTTCGAAAGCTTTAATCATGTAATATACCAGAACAGACATTGCAATAACAGAAACCGCAGACAGTACCAGCAGATAGGATTCCTGCATCTATGTGTTACTGGCAGTAATGTGTATAAAATGGTTTTTATATCACGGGATGAAAAGAGGATTCATACAGTATTTTTAAGGTAAAATATGGCAGTAAAAGTAGAACTACTCCTTGACACCGACAATCGACTTTGGTGATCTGGCAATTCTTCTTCTTTTTTTACCATCTGATGTGTACTTCTGGTTGGGCCCGGGTTTCTTGTACTTCTGCCTTTTTTCCGGAACAAGTCTGGTCTGACCCTTTCTTCCTTTTATTTTAATCCAGGTTACGCTTCCTGTCTTACCCATGGTTATCGAATTAGGCTGTTATCGAGACATTTAAAAATCTTTCGCTTGCTGACGACATAACTTCAAAAAGACTCGAAGCTAACAAAAAATTCTTAACCAATATATCGCATTCTCTATTCATGGATAAAAAGCTCCTGGTTCTCCCCCTTGATGAATCTCTTTCAAAACTCGTGTCGAGGGCACTTGCCAATGAAACGAGCATAAGGATTCTCAATATTCTTGCCGAGGAGCCCATGCCTGTATCCAGGATATCGGAAATACTCAACATTCCCATAACAACCGCCCAGTACAACATCGAGAGGCTTCTTGATGCTGGACTCGTGAGGGTAAAAGAGGTAAAATGGAGCAGAAAAGGGAGGGAGGTGAAAATCTACGAGCCTCAGGAGAAATATATCATAATAACTCCGGGAAAAACCGATCGTCACATGGTTCTGAGGGAACTGAAAAAACTCCTCCCCGTGATATCAATCGGGTTTGGTGCCCTGATCGGATGGCTTGCTGGATCCGGGATGAGATCCACACCTCCAGTGATAGAGGAGAAATCTGCCGTCCCTCAGGTGTCCGGGAAAGCAACACCCTATGTGACATCCACTCCAACGGCCACCGTTGAAGCTGTTAAAGGGTCAGCACTGGCTTTTCAGGACTACATCCTTATTATTTTCCTGCTTGCAATCCTGTTAATGGCCATATACGTGATATGGAGGAGGTGATCATTTCAGATTTTTAACCATGTAATGTCCTTTCTTTCTGTATTTGAACCTCCTGTAGTAAGGTCTTACACCGACACCAC
>WAJW01000205.1 GCA_015523685.1 Archaeoglobaceae archaeon | reverse complement strand
GATTATCCTCTGGCATGCCTTCACTGTGAGGACCCCCCATGCATGAAATCGTGCCCCACAGATGCGATAATCAAAGAGGAAACCGGTGCCGTTGTGATAGACGAAAAGGCATGTATCGGCTGTAAAATGTGTTTTCTTGCATGTCCATTTGGGGCCATCTCCATAAACGACAATATGCCTGTTAAATGTGATCTGTGTGGGGGAAATCCTTTCTGTGCAAGGGTCTGTCCCACAGATGCCATAAGTTATGTGGATGAAAGCGTCAGATCTTCGAAGAAAAGACTGGAGTTTGTGGAGAGCATTATTTCCAGATTCGGGGTGATTGAATGACCGATTACGGATGGAGTGGGAACATACTGAAAATTGATCTTTCAGATAATCTTTCGAAATCGGTTCCAACCCCTCGTGATCTGAAACTGAATTTTCTTGGAGGGCGTGGTGGAAATTCGAAATTACTGTACGATCTAACCGATGAAAACACTCACCCATACGATGCAGAAAATCCATTTATTGTTGGTACCGGTCCGCTTGCAGGAACGTTTGCACCATCATCCGGAAGGTACACCGTAACAGCCAAATCACCAGTAAACAACATGCTGTGTGATGGGAATTCCGGGGGTCATTTTGGGCCCGAGCTCAGATTTGCGGGATATGATCATCTTGTTGTGACCGGAAAGGCCAGAACTCCGGTATATGTCTACATAGAGGATGATAACGTTGAGATAAGATCTGCAGAGCATGTATGGGGGAAAGATATCTGGGAATCGGACAGGATTTTAAGAGAAGAGACCGATGTTGATGTACAGATTCTCCTCATAGGTCCTGCAGGAGAGAATCTGGTTAAAACTTCCTGCGTGATAAATAACCTCTCAAGAGCTGCCGGAAAATGTGGAATGGGGGCAGTTATGGGCTCCAAAAAATTAAAGGCGGTGGTCGTGAAGGGCACGAAGGGGGTTGAGCTTTATGATCCGGACAGGTTTCTGGAGGAAGCATTGAAAACAAAGGAGGATATACTGAACGATCCTCTTGCAAAGAGCCTTTCTACATATGGGACTCCCGCCCTTCTGATGATTGCGAATGAACAGGGGTGGCTGAATTCTTACAACAGTCAGAGAGGGGATTTTGAACATGCGGAAAAGCTCAGTGCCGAGCATCTCACTGAGAATTATTTCATCAAGAATAAAGGATGTTTCATGTGCTACATTCACTGCAGTCATTTTTACGCGGTTAAAAAAGGAAAATACAGAACATATGGAGAAGGGCCAGAGTATGAGCAGACAGGTGGATTTGGATCCGGATGTGGTATAGATGACCCCGAGGCTGTGCTCTACCTGAACACCCTCCTGAATAAGCTTGGCCTCGATGTGATAACAACATCGAGAACGGTGAGCTGGGCACTTGAAGCTTATGAGAAAGGAGTTATTGATAAAGAAACCGCCGGCATGGAACTGAAATGGGGAGATAGCGATACCATCATCGAGCTTGTCAAAATGATTGCTTTCAGGGAGGGGTTTGGAAACGTTCTGGCGGATGGAGCCTACGAGGCATCTAAAAAACTTGGTGGAGAGGAATTTGTCATTCATACCAAGGGGGTCCTTCACTGTGCATCTGACCCGAGAGGAAAGAAGGCCTATGGTCTGGGATATGCTGTTGCAAGCAGGGGAGGAGACCATCTCAGGGCTCTGCCAACTGCTGAGTATGCTTTCCCCCCTGAAAGAGCAGAGAAAATGTTTGGGACAAGAAAAGCTGCAGACAGGTTTTCAATAGAGGGCAAGGCAAGTCTGGTTATATGGAGTGAACATGTGGCTGCTCTGGCCGATTCTCTTGGAATATGCAAGTTCATGACAAATCTTATTTATGGCTTCTCTGTGGAGCATATGGCAAATCTCATGACCTATGCAACCGGAATTGATTTCACCGAGGAAAGACTCATGAAGATAGGAGAGAGGATAATCAATCTTGAAAGGCTGTATCTCGTAAGGCATGGTGTCACAAGGAAGGATGATACCCTGCCCAGGCGATATACCCATGAGCCCAATCCGAGTAAGGGTGCGAAAAATCAGGTTGTGGAACTTGATCCCATGCTCGATGAATATTACAGATTGAGAGGATGGGATGAAGAGGGAAGACCCGGGAAAGAGAAACTTGACGAACTGGGACTGAAATGAGAATAAGAGTGAAGTATCTCGCGAATGTGAGAGATATAACGGGAAAGGAGTATGAGGATGTTGAGCTATCAGGGCCTACTGTAAAGGATCTTGTGGATTACCTCATACAGGAATATGATATTTTTAACAGGGGACTCCAGATAATGATTCTTGTAAATGGAAGGTCTGTCTGGGATAATTACGAGAAAGTTGTCCTTGAAGAAGATGATTCCGTAGTGGTTGTTCCTCCCATCGGAGGTGGGGTTGCAGAGGTGAATGAGAGATGCACTGCCTGCGGGATTTGTGTTAAGGAATGTCCGAAAAAAGCAATAAAGCTTGATGACATTGCGATAGTCAGTATTTCGAAATGCGTCTCATGCGGAGTTTGTGAGAAGGTGTGCCCGAGAGAAGCAATTTCTGTGAAGCCGTCCTCCGGGGCTGTATGCACGTCATGTCCAGTTAACTGCATCATTCCTGAAGGAGAGAGGGGAGCATGTCTGAGATATAAGAACGAAAAGGGTCAGATTGTTCTCTCAAGGGGCATAACGGCCATAAAGGGCAGGAAGATTCCCCTTCTCACGGGTGTTGGAGCAGGGAATACCCAGCCATGCTTTGTTCCCGCTCCCGTCATAGTAGAAGATGATATAGATGGCACCGACACCGTGACGGTGGTTTCTGCAACCCCTCTTAGTTTCAGCCACCTCAGACTGAAAGTTGATACCGACGAGTACATCGGGCAGGAAGGTACTGCGGTCTACAGGGATGGAAAAAAAATTGGGATGGTTATAACGGAAGAATATGGCTCTAAAATGATAGATATAGGCGGGGTTAATGTGTTACAGGGAAAGAACGGAGTTACGGCAGCAAGAACCATTGTGGATATAGCCAATGGAAGGGAAGTAGAACTGAGGGTTGGAAAAGCAAGGGTCAGGGTGAAAACAGGTGATCCACCCGTTATCAATGGAAAGACCATCCGGAAGATGAGGCTCGGGTGTGGGAGTGCTGTTATAGCCATGTTTGCGGAGAAGTTTATGAGAGTTGCAGATGAGGTAATCGTGCTTGATTCCCACATAACGGGATTGCTCACGGAACATTCTGCCGGAAAATATCTCGGTCTGAAATACTCGGGTATAGTACCTCATGGGGTGAAGAGTACCGATGGGAGGTATTTTGGGGATCACGGAGATGGAATCGGAGGGACAAGTGTGAGGGATCCTGAAGATGCCATCAGAAGCATTGATTTCAGCATTGCCAGAGATGGGATGAGAATAATGATAACAGACACAACAGGGGAAAATCTCCACATGTTAAAACTTGAGGGGCATTCACTCAAAGAGATCGAACCAGGGGAGGATGCAGAAAACCTGGTAAAGGAGATCTCCCGGAACTGTGAGAAATCGAGAGTTTCAGCCCTTTACTTCGGGGGAGTTGGAGGGAGTGCAAGGACAGGGGTTGCGAGATATCCGTTGAGGGTTACTGAGGCGGTTCACAGGGGTGATATAACCATAACCGTGGGAGGGGCCAGAGCGACGGTAATGCCGGGTGGGGGAATAAATTTCTTCGTTAACGTGGAAGAGGTGGCTGGAAAGGATCCCTTTACATATGTACCCACTCCTGCAACCGTTGCTCCCATGGAATACACGATGACAGAGGAGGTTTACAGAAGTATAGGGGGTTATATGGACAGGATAGTATCTTTCAGCGAATTTATAAAAAAGCATGATATCGAGTGGGTACCCTGATCTGAACTACTTTCTGGATAAACGGGGAAGACTGCATGTATATCTCGGACCGATGGGACTTGTCATAACCGCAAGAAAGGAGGGTTTGAATGTTTTTGATAATAAGTATATCGTAGAACGAACAGTAAAAAAGGCTGTAAAGACCCTGGAAGAAGTATCTTCAATGAAAAAGCTTGTTTATGGTTTTGTTTCTGAAAAGAATTCCATTGATGATCTTCCCCGTGTTGTAAAGCTGATGGTGAACTCATCACGTGCTATCTCCAGAATTTCAGGAGAAATGCTCACACCCATGGCTTCAGTGGCGGGAAGCATTGCTGAGGTCATGCTCGGTTATCTTGAAGATGAGGCTGGGGCGGATGAGATAATAGTCAATAACTACGGAGATATTGCAATGAAGATCAGAGAGGCAGATATTGGACTTAGAGATGGCAGGGGAGAGTTTTATGGAAAATTGAGGCTTGATGGTGGGATGTATGGAATATGTACAAGCGGATTTGGGGGAAGGAGTTTCACGAGGGGGATTGCTGATGGCGTTACCTGTGTATGTGAATCAGCATCCATAGCGGATGCATGTGCAACAGCCGTGGGGAATTCTGTTATAACAGAATCCGGAGAGATTGTTAAGGCAATGGCAGAGAGCATATATCCCGATACAGACATACCCGGAATGGAGGTTGTTGTTCAGGTGGGAGATCTGGATGAGGGAGAGATAAGGGATGCCATCAGAAACGGTCTGGAGATGGCGGAAAGGCTTGATGTCACGGCTATCATAAAACTGAGGAATTTTGTGGCCTTCAGAAATATCGAAAAAAATAGAATCAGAATAAAAAAAAGGTTTAATGTGTTGTATTAGAGATATCCTCCCGATTCAAGGGCCTGCTTCAGCCTGTTCCTGTTTTCATCAGAGATGGGCAGAAGGGGTAGCCTTACTTCAGGAGAGTCTATAACCCCCATCATGTACAGTGCTTCTTTCAGGGGAACGGGATTTGATTCCGTAAAAAGAGCGTCAACAACAGGGAGTATTCTGTAGTGGATTTCTTTCGCCCTGTCGACATCTCCTTCCATGAAGTATCTGTGGAGCTTTGCCAGATCCTTTCCGATTATGCTGGCAGCGACGGAAACTATTCCGGTTGCTCCAAGGGCAAGTGAGGGGAGATAGAGATCCTCCCATCCCTGCATCACGTCAATTTTACCTGAAGTCAGCTGAATCACCCTGTACACCTGTCCCATCTCCCTGTTCGTTTCTTTGACACCCACTATCCCATCGACCGGAAGAAGTTCTTTCACAACAGACGGGTCAAGATTCACCCCCGCCCTCCCCGGGCCGTTGTAGATAATCACAGGGATGTTTACTGACTCTGCAACTCTTCTGAAATGCTCCACAATACCCTTGTTCATGGGTCTCACAAAAAAGGGCACAACGGGCATAACTGCATCTGCACCTGCATCTTCCGCAAATTTGCTCAGCATTATCGTTTCTCTGGTTGTACTCCATCCTGTTCCAGCACATACGGGGACTTTACCTCCTGCCTCATCAACAGCTATCTCTATAACCCTCTTTATTTCATCGAAACTGAGACTTGTGACCTCTCCAGTTGGAAGGGTTGTTGAGATGCTGTCCACGTCCTTCTCCAGCAGAAATCCAACGAGATTTTTCAGGCTCTCCTCATCAAGTTCTCCATCTTTAAAAGGTGTTACGAGAGATCCCATCACTCCATGAGTTATTTTCATCTATCTACCTCCTCATTTTGTTATTTCAACCATTCTCTTCGGTGGGGGTGTATTTCTGCTTTTAACAACTCTGATAACCCCGTCTATCATGACAAGCGATATACCCGGAATGTCTCCCACCTCTATGGCTTCAGCTGCACTGCCGGCCACACTCCCCAAGGGAGCATCCATCAGAACAATGTCCGCCTCTTTTCCCGGTTCGATCTTTCCTGTATTGAGTTCAAAAACTTCAGCAGTGTTTCCTGTTGCACACGCAACTGCCTGTGCACCACTCAGACCACCAACAGATGACATGAGGCACAGAACTCTCAGTATTCCCAGCGGTATGACTCCTGTTCCGGATGGAGCATCGTTTCCCACAACTATTCTGTTCAATTCGTTCTTTTCCATCACGGCTTTGAGCACTTCAAGCATCACTTTTGGATTTCCGCAGTGAACGAATTCCAGTGGCAAATCTGTTTCATCCACAAGTCTCATGCAGTCATCAATTGAAATGGCTGTGGGGCCACCGTTAACGTGAGAAACAACATCCGGACTTATCTCCATAACGTCATCTGCGGTGACAGTTGTACTTCCGGGAATTGAAGTTCCACCGGTATGCATGAGAACCTTCATTCCGTATTTCCTTGCATGATTCACGAGAGGTACTGCATCTTCAGGTCTGAACACACTTCCCAGCCCTATCTCCCCAACGAGCCACACGCCTTCCTGAGCAACTTCTCTGAAATCCTTCTCCTCGAGTCCTTTTTCCAGGATCAGGGCGCCAGCATGCACCTTAACTCCACCCGGTCTGTGATTCTCGAAGCTCTTTTTTGCAAGGATTGCAAGGGCTTTCACACCCGCAACATCCCGTGGTCTGCCGGGTGTGTGGGCTTCTCCTGCTGATATCATGGTTGTGACCCCTCCATTCAGAGAGCTGTCAATGTAATCAAGGGTTTTCTGTCTGGGGGTGAAATCACCCAGAACCGGATGTACGTGAGAATCGATGAGTCCGGGGGAGAGAGTTGTACC